>CAZGDC010000379.1:0-1509 GCA_964524405.1 uncultured Roseivirgaceae bacterium | reverse complement strand
TTATGGCAACCCGTACAAGCATTGGGTGTATTATAATCTATACTTTGGTCGGGTCGTGGCACCCTAAAGCTATGATCTCGTCTAAAATCGTTGCCCATAAAAACAGCTCCTGTCATATGGCAACTCACACATTGTGTAGATTCATTCTCCCCTTTATGAAAGTGGTGCGACTCTGAGTTGTATGTGGGCTCGTGGCATTGCATGCATAAAGCATTGCCTTCAAACTTTAGTTTATTAGAATGCACATTATGGCAATCGGAGCATTTTACACCATGTGCGTACATTTTACTTTGTACAAACGAACCCATTACATAGTCTTCTTCTTTTATTTGCCCATCGGGGTGATAATATTCTGAATTGATTGTTTGCAGCATAAACTGATCTTCAAATACCACATTGGGTTTCATTACTTCGGTAAGTTTAACTCGCCTAGCGTGGCAACCTGCACATTGGTTTAATTGTGCTTGTTGGGTTACACCTACTGATTGCACCTTTGGGTTGCCCGTTGGGTTTTCTGATAAAGCCCAGTTTAGGTGGTTGCTTGCTGGCCCATGACAAGCCTCGCAGCTTACGGTAATATTATCATAATGCGTGGTAAAAGTATCTTTTGCTAAATTATAGTTCTTTTTTAAATTGGTAGAGTGGCATTCGGCACACATGGTATTCCATCGTTGGCCGCCTTGCGTCCAATGAAGCCAATCGTTAGGAGAAACCTCTTGCCCTGAATTTTGATGAAACCATTGTTTTTTTTCGGTATCCCAAGAAGCTCTTAATACTTGGTATTTGCCAGCAGGAAATTTGATTAAATACTGCTGCAAAGGAGCTACTCCAAACGTGTATATAATTTGATATTCTTTTTCTTTGCCTGCGTTGCCCGTTTTTACAAAATAGGAAGATCCTATTTTATAAAATAAATAGTGTTCTCCATCTGCTACAAAAAAGGCATTATCAAAATCTCCTAATACCGTAGTAGCACTAGGCTGCTTCATAGCCCAATCATGATGGCTGCCTTTCCAATCATCATATTCATTTTTATGACATTGAATACAAGCCGCCTCGCCTACATATTCATTTTTTGCATACATAGGGGCCGAAGTAGAACTATCTGTATTTGTATTATTACAACTAAAAAATAGTACAATCGGCAGTACAAAAAGTAATAGTTTATGAATCATTATTTTTTTAGAGGAGGAAAATTAACATTACCACAATAATAACTTATCCTAAATCAAGAAGTCTTTGGTCGAAGACAAAAGGGTCAATAATTTCAACAACTGTTGTGCGGGAATGATGCAGATGTTGTGGATTAAGCAAGCAATTAAATTCACCTGGAACAACAGCAGAAGGCACTTTTAAAACGTAGTCTTTACCACTCAAACAAAACTCTTTGCCAATATTTTGTGTCGCATACTGCTGGCTTAATTGCAAATTCCAGCCTTTAGGCAATTCATTCATCGAAAACTCTTGCATAGCTACTGGAGAAGCTATTTCGATTTTTGCCAAGCAAAC
>CAZGDC010000378.1:0-1523 GCA_964524405.1 uncultured Roseivirgaceae bacterium | reverse complement strand
GGCATCTCAATGTTAATATGGTATAATAAGGGGGTTAAAATTAAGTGGCAGTTTTTAAATTTAATGGTATTTCAACTGTAAAAATAGAGCCTCTTCCAATAATAGAATCTACGGTTAACTTACCATTTATAGAAGATACGCGAGATTCAATACTTAGAAGTCCAATGCCATTCACTTCCTTTTTAGTATCAAAACCAATGCCTGTATCTTCTATCATTAAAATTAAACTTTCTTCATTTAAATTAAGACTTATGTCTAACGAAGTTGCTTTCGAATGTCGAATAGCATTTGAAAGTAATTCCTGAATAATTCGATAGATTTCAATTTTTATTTCATTCGATAGATGGTTGAGTTTGCTTTTTGGGTGTGCCTGAAAATGAGGTGTTAAAGAAGTTTCGTTAAGGGTTTTAAACACATATTCTTTAATTAGTTTAACATAAGTTGTATTCAAAATTTTGGTGGGCGTAAGGTTGTGAGAAATAGTTCTAATTTCCTCATACGTTCCATTAACTTGAGCCATTATTTGTTTAATAGCATTGTTGCCTCCTAACTGGTCATCTAATTTATTAAGCCCTAGTTTAATACTGGCTAAATTTCCTCCAATGCCATCGTGAAGATCGCTTGCGATACGTTTTTTTTCAATTTCTTGCCCCTCTAGTTGAGCCTTTATGGTTTTTATTTCATAGTCATTAATAAGTTCCAGGGTTTGCTTCTGGTTTAATTGTTCGTTTCTAATGGATACAATTGATTGTGCTTTAACCTTTTGTTGATAAAAAATTAACAACACTATTGCAGGAATAGCAATAAGCAGGGAGATTAAGAGGGCTATATTTCGTATAAACGATTCTCTTTTCACTTTTGATTGCTGGCGTTGGATATCTATTTTATTTAGCAGTGCATTTGTATTTAAACGTTCTATTTCATTCTTATTATTTTGCAGTGTTAGCTGTTGTATTTTATTTCCGTTTTTAAGCGCTCTCAATTCAACCTGCTTTCTGTCGGCCAAAGATTTTGTTTTCAATTGTTTAAAAACAAAATCCGACTGCTGTTTTTGAAAAGCTAATGCTTTTAATTTTTTATCTCTTTCCAATAATTCAATTTGTTTTTGCTTTTTATCCGCTTCATATTTTGAAGTTAATTCAGCTATTTGGCGGCTTTTGTTTTCATTAAATAACGAATCTTTAAGTGCTATAGAGTGGTGCAGAAAATCAATCGATTCTTTATATTTTCCCCAATCTTGGTAAGTCAACGCAAGGTTTACATTAATTGCATATTGCTCATAAAGCGATTTTGTTTCAATGGCTAGCGAATCTGCTTTTAAAAGAATAGCAACAGCCTCTTTGTATTGAGCGTTATACTTTTTAAGTAAGGCAATATTTATATACGTTCCAATAAGTCCTTTTTTGTTTCCTGTTTCCACTTCAATTTTTTCAACTTGCAAAAAATACTCCAGTGCCTTGTTGTAGTTTTTGCTTTTTAAATAAAGTAGGCCTATATTATTTAGCGGAAAAGATTGCGCATAA
>CAZGDC010000377.1:0-1548 GCA_964524405.1 uncultured Roseivirgaceae bacterium | reverse complement strand
TTAACAAACGACATTTGATGATTATTAATGGCTAAAGCCAAATGTATTGATTTTATTTTACCCTGAGCTAAAGCACAGGGCAAAACCTTGCGTTATCCCATATTAACCTTTAAATATTGAATTGGCTGTTTTTTACACTCTCATTGTTAAACTTGAACCCTAGGTAACTATCCACCCAAAATCAATTTTGGCTACTTTTTTAACAGATTGCGAGTCTCGTAAACACCAGATTTGCAATGACGGTACATAAACCTGTAGGTTTAAGCTTGACACGATACGATTGTCCCCTTTTTTTAAAATAAAAAGCAATCCAAGATGGAATAAACAAATTGATTTTGGGTGAACAGGCACAACCCTAATTGTATTAAACTTGTTTATTCGGGCACAGTTTAGCTCCGTGCTTCAGCTCGGGGGTTGATGATGATGATAGTTAAATGGCTTTAGCCATCAATCTACAGTTTGAAGCTAAAATTTTTAATGAACTCATCATACTCATCAGAAAAAGTCTTTTTACTACCCAGCACAGCTTACTTCGATTTTATATATAAACTTCTGTTTTATTGCCATCAGATTAATAATAACTAGATTTGGTTTTTAATTTATAACTCCTTAGCCATGATGAAATTACTATTTTTTAGCGTTATTCTTCTTACCTCTCTCTCCATTTCCCATGCTCAGTTTTCCCCAAATTATTTAATTAAAACAAATGGCGAAAAAATAAATTACAGAAAGTTTAACTATGAAAAGCACACAGTTACGCTAAAAATTCCAGGCAAAAAAGGAAAAACACTCATTGATATTGATAGCGTTTATAGCTGTTATTCCACCGAAGAAAATTTAATGTATTATCCGATGCCGGTAGTTAGAGGAAACAGGTTCGTTTCAACCTATTTTTAAATATTTGAAAGGAAAATATTTGAAGGGGAAATTGAAGTTTTTGGAAACATTATTGAAAAAAGAATCAGTATGGTACCTGATTTTGAATTGATTAATCAAAGTTCAAACGTAACTAATTATGCTAACTTGCATGGAACTAACTTGTATGGAAAAAAAGGCAGTACATACAAGCAAATTTTCTCGAATCAACTATTTAATAGAAAAAAAGATGTTTTAGCTCTCATCGATTTCATATCTGATAATCCAACATTAGCAAAGAGAATCCGGCCAGAATCAGAACTAGATTATAAAACTGTTATAGAAATAATAACTGACTATAATTTGAGTGCTTTCGTCCTTTCAGACAGTATTTCCAAATCAATTGAAGGCGAGCTTGTATTTTATAGAAGATCTAAAAAGAATAAAGAAAATATTGACATCCTAATTGGGTCTGATAAGGTTGACTATTTGCCTATAAATGGCATTAGTAAAATTAATAGTAACGTTAATGAGTTGGAGAAAATATGTTTTAGAAATACCGCTTCTGAAAAATGTCTCTTGTTCAAACCTTATATTTATTTTGAACAGTATTTTGAAATTTCTGTAGATAGGATTGGGTTAATCTCTATTGAAAGTAAAAACAAAAATGAAGCTGTTTACGATATAACTTCA
>CAZGDC010000376.1:0-1552 GCA_964524405.1 uncultured Roseivirgaceae bacterium | reverse complement strand
TTATTGGCACAGAAGATGACTTAAAAGACCTTGGTAAAACCTTGAAATCTAAATGTGGTGTTGGTGGCTCCGCCAAAGACAGTGAAATTTTAATTCAAGGCGATCATAGAGATAAAGTAATTGGCATATTGAATGGGTTGGGCTATAGAGTAAAAAGAAGAGGTGGTTGATAAGAACGTCATTTCGTAGTGCAACGGAGAAATATTTGCCACTTATAGTAGCTGGCTACACCGCAATAAGGATATGAAGAATTTGAGTAAACAGATAGAAATGTTTCATCCGTTAGGATAAAATACTAAATAAGTACTTATTAACGTACTTATTTAGTATTTTTGTAAAAAATAATATTATGAGAGTAGTAAATTATACAGATTTAAGAGTCAATTTAAAAAAATGGATGGATTTAGTTATTAATGATGTTGAAGAATTGATTATTAAGAGAAAAGACAATAAGGATTTGGTTTTAATCCCTTTAGATGAGTACAATTCATTAAAAGAAACGAGTTATTTATTATCAGGTAAAAATAGAGATGTTTTGATGCAGTCTATAAAAGAATCTAAAACAGGAAAGTCAGAGCTACACGACTTAATTGAAGAGTGAGAATAACTTGGACTAAAACAGCTTGGAAAGATTATATTTATTGGCAATATACCGACAAGAAAAAACTAAAAAGAATTAACGAATTAATAAAATCAACACTTAGAGATCCTTTTGATGGCATTGGGAATCCAGAGCCATTAAAGCACGATTTGCAAGGCTATTGGTCAAGGAGAATAGACGGAGAACATAGACTTGTATATTCGTTTGAAAATGATGAATTAGAAATCATTGGATGTAGATATCATTATTAATCCCACCGCTAAAACCCCCACAACATAAAACCCAAATTTTTGCAAAAAAGCAAAAAACCTTTGTGTTTTTTTGTTCCGCACGCCACTGGCTTCTGTTTAATTTTTTGTCATAGTTTTTGTAAGTCATCCCACCACTAGCGCAAGTTTAGCGATAGCGTAATTTGTGTTTATAAATGAGAAACAGAGTTTATAACTCGGTAAATAAGCTGTAAAATAATAATGAGCACAAAGTATCATTTAGGATGCCTTTCCGAAGGAATCCTTTGGAAAGGCATAAAATACGAGATCAAACAAAGCTGCACTTTATCACATTTGCGGTGGTATCTGATAAACACATAGTGCTATTTGCTAAAAACTCAAAGAGAAACGTCATTTCGTAGTGCAACGGAGAAATCTTTGCCACTTATAGTAGCTGGCTACATGGCTTCCTTCGCAACCTTCGGAATGACTTGCAGGAGCGAATTTAATGGAATGATAAGCATTTGCTGTATTAGTTAGAACTTAGCCGCATAACCCGCATTATTCACCATAAAATTAATACATGTTTATAAATAGCTTATTTTCAATCAAATACACTAAGTTTTTCTGTAAATAATCGTACCCAAAATTGGGCTAACTATATTTTATTTGGATTTAGTGGGCGCATGTAACTATTCACCCAATGAAGGGATGAAAGGTTTTTGTTGAAAAGCATTTTTCA
>CAZGDC010000375.1:0-1552 GCA_964524405.1 uncultured Roseivirgaceae bacterium | reverse complement strand
GGTTTGATCGTTTAAGAAAAACCTCAATTCGGCAAAGCAATTCTTTAAAACTAAAAGGCTTGGTCATGTAATCATCTCCTCCACGTTTAAAACCTTCAAGCTTATCAGATTCCAACGATTTGGCAGTTAAAAACAAGATAGGCGTATCGGTATCTATTGCCCTAATTTGTTCGGCACATGTAAACCCATCCAATTTAGGAAGCATTACATCTAAAATGCACAAGTCATGAGTAGTTGCATTAAAAGCAGAACATCCTTCTTCTCCATTAGTAGCTAGTGTAACTTTATATCCTGCTTTTTCAAGATTATCTTTAATCACAAAGGCCAAACTGTCATCATCTTCCACAAGTAAAATATGTGCTTTAGTACTCATCTTTAAACGTTAATATAAATTTGCTACCTTCCCCTTTAGTGCTTTCCACTTTAATAGTTCCTCCTAATTCCGTCACAATTAATTTTACATAGCTGAGCCCAATTCCAAACCCTTTTACATCGTGGCGGTTGCCTGTGTTTACTCTGTAAAATTTATCAAAAACATGCTTGGCTTGCTCCGTGGTTAAGCCCACACCGTTATCTTCAACTGTAATTATCAACGCCCCATTTTTACTAATGGTACTCAGATTAACTTTTGCTTTACCAGGACTATATTTTATGGCATTATCGATTAAATTATAAATCACATTTGTAAAATGGTGTTCATCCGCAAGTAGTTTGTCATTCTCAGCTTGGAGGTCAAGCTTAATTTCTTCCCCATTTGAAATTGCCGAAAAATTAGAAGCAACTTCACTAATTACCTTGTGTATAGCTACAATTGAATCATTCAATTGTAGCTTCTCATTTTCTAAGGAAGCTAATTGCAATACTCTTTCTACCTGCCCTTTTAAGCGTTTATTTTCCTTGCTAATAATGGTTGCATAATTTAATAATCGTTCTGGCTCATTAATAATAGTAGGTTGTTGCAATACTTCAGAGGCCACTGCAATAGTAGAAATGGGTGTTTTAAATTCGTGGGTCATATTGCTAATAAAATCCTTCTGAATTTCAGAGAGTCGCTTTTGTTTTAAGATGATGAACATGGCATAACCAAAAAAGAGGATTACTACTAAAAGTACAACGGTAGTAAACATCCATATTTTCATTCGGTTAATCAAGTACCCACTTTTACTAGGGAAGTAAACTCCAAAGTAATAATTGGTTTCACTCCAAACCGGCAACCTATTTAAACTCTCAATAACTGGCAATGCATCAGCACTTACAAACTCATCAAATACCATGCATTCGGTATCGCAATTATAAATTCCATATTCAAAATCAGTTTTAATACCTCTACGAGCAAAGGCCTTCCTTAACAAACCCTCCAATAAATTGGCATCAATGGGGCTATTAACCATTACAATATAATAATTGCCCAACACCTGTCTTATTGGGTTGGCATTAGGAGCACTAATTTTAGTATAGGTATAAAATTCCTTAGCCACTTGGTTAAGCGATGCGTTTACTTGCCTATGAAAATGATCTTGTTCTTGGTTAAAAGCAGCGCGCACCCAATAAA
>CAZGDC010000374.1:0-1556 GCA_964524405.1 uncultured Roseivirgaceae bacterium | reverse complement strand
ATTGCTTAATAAGTTATTAATAATTTGCACAAGTGCCGTTTTATAATATAAAACATTAGGCATTGCTTTGTCAATGTGTATTACTACCTGTTTATTAGTGCTATACTGGCTTGCCACATCGGCAATTAGCTTATTAAGGTTTAGCCACTCTTTTTCAGTTTTAGATAAGCTAGATTTTGAATATTCTAAAATTCCAGTAATAAGCTGCTTTGAGCGGTCGAGTGTGCCCTTGAGGATGTCTAGGTAATGTGCAATTTCTTTATATTCATTTTTATCTTTTAATGTCAGCTCTATAAGATCCACGATTCCACTTGCAGAGTTTAATGGACTTTTTATATCATGAGCTGCGGTATAGGCAAACCGCTCAAGCTGTTCATTTGTTTGTTCCAACTCTTGTTTGTGGTGCTCCAATTTCAACTCATTTTGTTTTCTCTTGGTAATGTCGTGGCGTATGGAAAGGTATCGTTCCGGCTTCCCTTTTTCACTTAAAAAGGGTGTAATCGTAGTATCTACCCAATAATAACTGCCACCTTTTGCTTTATTCTTAACTTCGCTTTGCCAAATACTTCCCTTACTCACGGTAGTCCACATTTTTTCCCAAAACGCTTTTGGGTGATGCCCTGAGTTAACAATATTATGGTTTTTGCCGATGAGTTCTTTTGCTGAGTATTGCGATAATTTACAAAACATTTGGTTTACATACTGAATGTTGCCTTTATTATCAGTAACAGTAACAATAGCAGATAAATCCAAGGAGTGTTTATAATCAGAAATTTCTTTTAAGGCTTCTTCAAGGTCTGCCTCTTGTTGTTTTTTATCTGAAATATCGTGACGTATAGATAGGTATCGTTCGGGCTTTCCATTATTGTTGAGAAAAGGAATAATGGTAGTGTTTACCCAATAGTAACTGCCATCTTTTGCTTTGTTTTTAATTTCGCTTTCCCAAATTTTACCATTACTAATGGTTGCCCACATTTTTTTCCAAAATACCTTGGAATGATACCCTGAGCTAACAATGTTTTGATTTTTACCAATAAGCTCGTTTTGGGAGTACTTAGATATCGCACAAAACATCTCGTTTATATAGGTAATTACTCCCTTAGTATCGGTAATGGAAATAATGGAAGATTGGTCGAGGGCATATTTATAATCTATAGCTTCTTTGCTTGCTACAGCTAGCTCATGCTTTTTACCGCCAAAATAAGGTAGTTTATTACTCAAAATATTAAAAATTTGCCTCGTAAAATGCTGAGGTTTTGCAAGTGAAAAATAACAAACAGGTAAGAAACAGCAAAAACAGATGTTAATTGTAATAATAATTTCAAATAGTAGCTTAAATTATTAAACAAACCATTTTTCAAATATACAATAAAACAGTTTGTTTATAAACAAAATGCTTGAATAAAAATTTTAAAAGTTAGGTAAAAAAGAGTATTGATTTGACTGAAATAACCCGCATTATTTATGAATTAATAGGGCATAAAGAAGGAATTGTTGGCTACCAACGTAATTTTCTGCTTGGTTAAGATATCTCCGTTGCACTACGATATGACGTA
>CAZGDC010000373.1:0-1556 GCA_964524405.1 uncultured Roseivirgaceae bacterium | reverse complement strand
AGAACTTCTTTATCTTTCCAAAGTTTATCTAAAAGTTCTTCGCGAGCGACTATTCGCTGTCTATTTTCTAGCAGAAATAAAATAACATTAAAAACCTGTGGTTCAATATCGAGTGGCTCTACACCTTTAAATAGCTTAAAATTTTGTGGTTCTAATTTGAATTGAAGAAACAGATAATTCATGCTAGTTTTTAGGAATGTTTAACATTCCGTCGGATTCCAGTTGCCTTAACTTTTTTCGTTCAAAATCTAGGCGTAAATTCATTTTGTTCACAATCAGTTTAAAATCATCTATTTCATGAAGTTCATAAAAGTCAGGATCGTTTATTAATAATTCTGAAGCATAACCATATTTTTCTAGATTTTGTAAATTTTCAATAGCATCGCTATAACGATCCATAGCCGTAAGAATTTTTGCTTTCCAAGCATAGTGTTTTCCAAACCAGCCTTTACGCTCCTCCTCTTCAACCACATTAAGCGCTTTTTGTAGTAAAAATTTTGATTGAATTGAATTGCTATTTTTTAATAGCTTTCCTAAGGTGAAAGCTGAAATATAATTCGAATGATTTATTGTAGTCTTCTTTTCAAATAAGGAGGGCAATACTTTTTCAAATTTATTTAAAACCTCTTTCATTCGGTTGGTTTTTCTGCCAAGTTGAGCCAGTGTAAAAAGCGCCCGTTTAAAAGTACCTGAGCTTTCAGACAACTCCAAATACAAATTAAAAGCCTCGTTGAATTTCCCTTGAGCTTTATATAAAAAAGCTTGTGTTTGTTTCGATCTTTTAGAATTGTTAGTTAGCTTAAGAGAGTACTCATACCAACTAATAGCTTGTTGGGTGTCACCGGTGTGTAAATAAGTTTGAGCGATAAGCTTAGGTGTGCCTGAAACACCGGGATCTAATTTCATATACCGATAAAGTAATTCTATGGAATCAGCATAATCATAATGACTAAAAAAGGCAATGTCAGATAATGAACGAAAAGCTTTAGCAAAGGCTGGGGCTTCTTTTAGTATTTTATTCAAGATTTCTTTCGATTTATCATATTCACCAGCGGATATATAAGCTTTTGCAAGTACATAGGCAAGAGCATTATCTTTTGGACTAACACTTCTCGCCTTTTTAAGTAGAGAAATAGCCTTAGGAATATCTTTAGACTCTAACAAGTGAAAGTCTGCATGGGCTGTTAGCGCAGAGATATTATTTGGTTCAAGAGCGGTCGCTTTATTGTAATATTTTTCTGCGGCTTGAAAGTCTTCTTCAAGTATTTTTAACAAAGCTAGCGCGGAATAAGCTTCAGAGGAATTTTCATCAATAGAAAGGGCTTTGTCAATTAACACTTCTGCTTTTGGGACTTGCTCGCTTGCCGCTTTTCCATCCCAAAAAACACGCTCTAATTCAATCAGTGCCAGAATGGCATAGGGCATAGCAAAATTTGGATCGTGTTTAATTGCCGTTTCTAAATGGCTTTTAGCAGAAAGTTTACCCTCTCTAGTTAACAAGTCGCTACTAAACTGCGCATGAAAAAAGGCTTCTAAAGCTTGCATATTCTGTGTAG
>CAZGDC010000372.1:0-1573 GCA_964524405.1 uncultured Roseivirgaceae bacterium | reverse complement strand
AATAATTTACAGTTAAAGGCACATCCAACACATCGCATACTGCCGTGGTATTATCAGGCACAACCCCATTAGTCCAAAAGCCTTTGGGCGGTGAGTATTCAGTTCCCATGGCTTGATATTTTTTCTTAGAAAGATTAGCACCTATGCCGATACTCCACCTTTTCCCAACAAAATACTCCCCTGCAATGCCAAATCTAAAAGTGGGTTTACCCCAAGGAGAGGCATCTGTGGAGGAAATATTTACACTCCCTAATAAACTTAGTGTGTAAAATCGTTGGCGGTCTATTTTTAATGGCTTAGTTAAAGGACTATAAATTGCAATTGGTGCTACGTAAAAATCGCTAAATTTATAGCTTACTTTTTTTGGCTCTGCTCCTATAATTCGATTGGATTCGTTGTCATCTTCCTGTACATTTATTTGGTAAAACTGAGCATCTTCTAAGGCAGGCTTGGTTGCTACATAAGGCAGCGAACTGTCTATTTTTTTGCTGGTTTGTTTTTTTGTAACTGCTATGCTATAAGAAGGCTTAGCTTGTGCTTCGGCAACATTATTATTACTATTTAAGTTCGCTGTTTTCTCTGTTTTACTTTTTAATATACCAGCAACTATTGCATTATTAGACCTAACTGAATTGCTTTTTGTTATTTCTAATGGTTCTGTAAATTGTGCGAATGAGTCTTGTTTTTCTGCCTTAATTTCTCGTAGCTCTTTATAATCAAGCTTCATTTTACTAGCATTATTAAACTCATAAAATTGAAAATACGTGATAAAAAACAAGGCCGTGATAACACCTCCTAAAAGCATCCACCCAAGTATAGTATAAAAAAATGGAGCTGCCACTGGCAAACCAGCATCTAATTTAGCTTCCATTTTAACCCAATCACCTTCTTCAAATCCGTACTGGTTACTTTCAGCACGATTTCTAAAGAAATTCTCTAGATTATCTTCTGATTCTTTCACCTGCTTCTAAATTTTCGTTTAATAATTTTCTTAACTTCCCTTTGGCTTTGGATAAATTCGATTTACTGGCACCTGCACTAATTGATAACCGTTCAGCAATCTCATCGTGTGTATAACCTTCAATTACATGCAGGTTAAATACCGTTTGGTACTGTGGAGGCAATTGTTGTATCATTTCAACCACTGCTTGATGGCCAATATTTGTAATCACATCAGCTTCCTCTCCCAATCCATGTGCTTCTTCTAAACGCTCTTCTTTAAAAAACTTGCCTGCTCTCTTTTTAGCCGCATTAATTGATTCGTTTATGAGTATGCGCCTAAACCACGCCTTAAAAGGGTAAGCCTGATTAATTTTTTTAACATTGGTAAATACTTTCATAAACGCATCATTTAACACCTCAACGGCTTCTTCTCTATTGGTAACATATCGAATACAAATACTAATGGCATATCCATAAAACTCCTTATAAAGTAGCTTTTGGGCTTCTCTATCATTCTTTTTACATCCTTTTATAAGGTGTAAAATATTTTTTTCATTCGGAGATTTAATCATCTGTTCTACTACCAATACAATTAAATTGTTTAAAGGGTTGCCTTGTTAGTAGAATTAAT
>CAZGDC010000371.1:0-1577 GCA_964524405.1 uncultured Roseivirgaceae bacterium | reverse complement strand
ATACATACAACAATGGTTAGATTTTAAACCTTACCAAAGCCAAACATCTACAGATGGCTATTACTTAAAACTGTCTAATGATGTTAAAAAAGCTATAACCACCAATACTCAATCGTTGGTATTACATAGGTATTTGCAGCCACAAGAAATGGATATGTTGGCTTGTTTTTTAACTTCTTATTTTGAAGATATTATTTCTGAAACTCGGCTTTGGAATTCCTTTATCAAAAAACACAAAGAACTGTACAATAAACAATTGCCTTTTTATTTTTTAGAGGAGTATTACGAAGATGAAATAAACCTACAAGATATTAGTTTTTTGATTTGGTATTTTATGAACACCATACAAGAAGAAAAGTTTATTGCTCCTTTCAATGATTTTATTATCGAAACAGCCGAAAAGGTAATAGCTATTTTTGATAAGGCTTGGGATTATGCTCCCGAAAATGAGCATTTAAAGCAGTTTTATGCAATAGCAGAAAATGAAACCGATTTTTATGAGGCAAGAGCCATCAATGACATTGTGCTGTTTCAGTCGTACTTATTTTATGCCGATACCAATCGTATCATCAAAGAAAAAGAACTCGAAATAATTGAAAACCCTAAAGCAAAAGAAAACATCCGAATGTTTTTGAATGATAATAGAGATGATACTTTACATAAATCTCATACACGCTTATTAAGTTTAACAGCTAAAGAATGGGCAGCAGAAATAATAGGAGAAAATCATCCGCTCAAAAAGGATTTCTTAAACATTTCGGAGCGAATAAGAGGTTTCTTCTTTTACAAAGGGCAAGATGACAACAATGTTTTTATCGAACACATTGCATCAAGCAAAAAATTTAACCTTACAAAAAAATCGTTCGATAACGGAGATTCGCTTCAAGAAATAGATACCATTCTGTTTATGGGAATTGTACAATGGCAAAACGAATGGTGGTTTTCGGGTATATTTTTTCAGCAACCCTTTAATGCAGATTTAATTTTAGATGAAAAAAATTCGATGGAAGCTAGAATGCAAGTCAATTTTATAGACCATCAAACAGAAAATGTAACCAATGTTTTAGAACAACAACACCAAGCTTTTTTAGATTTTAATAACGATCTACCCATAGCATTTATACCATCCGAAAAAGCAGATGATTTTACTGAAAAGTATATTAAATTTTTTAATGCATCCTTAAAATTATCAGCAAAACAGCAAAAGGCAGCAAAACAACGAGCGAGAGACGAAGGTTATTTCGGAACAGAAAATGACTCTAAAAACTATAAGGAAGTTTCTGAAACAGCTTTAGTTTTCTTTAATCCCAAAAGTGGTGTAGAAATAGCATTGGCTGTTAATAGTGCGTTTCCATTACCCAATAACCCTTATTTTGATAAGGCAGAAAGTGAAGAAGATATTTTACGCTTATTTATGGATGAAAGCTTATCGGTTGAATTGGTAATGTATTGCATTGAAAATTGTCAATCAAAACTTCCATTTTTTAATGAAGGTGTTGGAAAATCATATTTAAAAGACATTGATTTTTTATTGCGATTTTGGAAAAAAGACAGCTATCATACTAAACCAGCAATTA
>CAZGDC010000370.1:0-1581 GCA_964524405.1 uncultured Roseivirgaceae bacterium | reverse complement strand
AATGCTAAGCATTTTTGCTGTATTAGTTAGAACTTAGCCCAAAAATCTAAGTTGTTTAAGAAAACTTTGCTAAAATCTGACAGAATTCCTTAGATCGAACTCAGGTTGTCAATCAACCAATATCCTTTCTACCCTAGGGCTTATGTTGGTAAGAATTTCGTAAGGAATAGTTTCCCCCTTTTTTGCTAATTCTTGTATGGTAATATGTTCACCAAAAAGCTCTACCAAATCACCTGGCTTACATGCAATATTGGTAACATCAACCATTATTAAATCCATACAAATACTGCCTACTGTTTGGCATCGTTCTCCATTAATAAAAACTTCAGCGTTACCGTTGCCATTGGCTCTAAGATAACCGTCACCATAACCTACGCTTAGTGTAGCAACTTTGCCATCTTTCGGCAAGCTTCCCATTCTATTATAGCCTATGCTTTCTCCTTTTTTTACTGTTATTATTTGCAGTATTTCACATTGAAAGGTGGATACTGTTTTTAACGTATCATTTAATTTATTAGCAGGGTCAAATCCATAAATACCAATGCCTAAGCGCACTAAATCGTATTGGTATTGCTTAAATCTAATCACACCACTGGTGGGCATAAAATGTTTAAAAGGCTTGGCTCCAAGCCCTTTATAAAGTAAAGCAAAGCAAGCATTAAAATAAGTGGCTTGCTGATGTGTAAACTCGTCATGGATTGGGTCGGCAGGAGCCACCACATGTGCAAACACACTTACTACATGTATGTTAGATTGATTAAGGAGTAGTATAGCTTCGGCTAACTCTTCTTTAGTTAACCCAAGTCGTTTCATGCCGGCATCAATTTCAAGATGTACTTTTATAGGAATTTGTAAGGCAACAGCCGCCTTTATCATTGTTAGCGAATAAAGAACGGGCTCAAGTTTTTCTTGAGCCATTCTTTTAAGGTCTTTGGGAGTACTTGCCATTACAAAAATGGGTGTTTTTATTCCATTGCTCCTTAACTCGTACCCATTTGCAGCAAAAGCAACTCCAAAGTAATCAATATGTTGCTCTACTTCTTTTGCTACCAATAGGTTATTGGTTCCATACCCATTTGCTTTTACCATTAAAAGCAGTTTGGTTTTATGACCAATTAATGCGCTATAAGTAGCAATATTTGCTAATAAAGCAGACTTGCTAATGAGGAGCTGGGCGTTAGAAGAATAGTGTTGCAATTACGTAGGATAAAATGTAAAGGGTTACAAAGATATTATACTAAATTAATCTATGCCCATTAGGTACGGGCATATCTACGGTTGATAAAATAATATGCCCGTTATCATCTTCAAAACCAGTTATTAAAATTTCTGACATAATGGATCCAATTTGTTTCGCTTCAAAATTGGTTACACAAATTACCTGCTTACCTAAAAGAGCCTCTAATGTATAATGATTTGTGATTTGCGCACTCGATTTCTTAATACCATGTTTCCCAAAATCAACGTGTAAAATATAGGCTGGTTTATGGGCCTCTTTAAATAATTCCGTTTTAATAATTGTGCCAATTCTTAGTTCTACTTTTTCAAAATCACTCCACTTAATCACCATATTAATTGTTA
>CAZGDC010000369.1:0-1594 GCA_964524405.1 uncultured Roseivirgaceae bacterium | reverse complement strand
ACTACTAAATGTAAACTTCACTTTTTTTAACTTCGCAAGCCTTGATAGCGAAGTGTATGAAAAATGGTTCCTAAAAATTAGCAAATGCCCATTATAAACTCAACTTATAAACCTCCTTTCTATTTACGTAACGGTCATGTTTCTACCATTTTGCCTAGCATATTTAGAAAAGTAGCGGGCATCGCATACGAGCGAGAACGAATGACAACGCCTGATGATGATTTTTTAGATATTGATTGGATTAAGAAGGGCAATGATAAATTAGTCATTCTTTTTCATGGCTTGGAGGGCAATAGTAATCGTCATTATGTAAAAGGGGTTGCCAAGCATTTTTCTGAAAATAAGTGGGATGTAGCGGCTTGGAATGCACGGAGCTGTTCGGGCGAAATGAATAAGCAACCGAGGCTTTACCATCATGGAGATGTGGCGGATATTGACACCACTATAAACTATATAGTTACGCATAATTCGTATAAAGAAATAGCTTTGGTAGGCTTTAGTATGGGAGGGGCAATGATATTAAATTACCTAACAGATATTGCTGTTAATCGGCCTGCTATAATTTCTAAAGCAGTAGTTATTTCGCCTCCTGTTGAGGTAGGAGATAGTGCTAAACAGTTAGAAAAACGAAGCATGACTTTTTATCGCAAGCGGTTTTTAGATAAGTTAAAGAAGAAAATGAAGCAAAAAGCGGTAATGCACCCTTCCTTTATTAATGTAAATAAAATTGATAAGATAAACACCTTTGCTGCATTTGATATTCGCTATACAGCCCCACTGCATGGATTTGCAACCACAAAAGCGTTTTATAAAAAAGCTTCTTCCAAGCATAAATTAGCAAATATTAATATTCCTACACTTCTCTTAATTGCACAAGACGACCCATTTATGCCTGCTTCTTGCTACCCAATTACGGAGGCAAAAAATAACTCTAATCTCTACCTAGAAATAACAAAGCGAGGAGGACATGTTGGTTTTCCACTTAAAAATCATCAACATTCGTGGATGGAGCTTAGGGCATTGGAGTTTATGGAAGAAAGTAGATAGCAATCAAAATTTTATTACTGTCTGTTTTTTGCATGAAACGCAAATATATCTTGCAACTAATACCCAACAGGGTGGCCTAGTGCAGAACTTTATATATAGCTGTTGTTGCTTATCATTTAGTCGGTGGCGGTAGAAGATTGCATGGTTATTATTTTACGAAATATGGTAGTCCAACTATCATTAATATCGGCTTTGCTAAGGTTTTTTTAATATAGTTTACAATTTGGTAGGCTAAGACTCCTAGCCAAATATGGGGTTCAATATATTTGTCTTTTTGGTGGTAAATAGGTCTTATATCTAGGTCTGTTTTCAAACATCTAAAAACAGATTCTACCTCTCTGCTAAGGTTATACAAGTCCCAAGTTTCTCATTCAAAGGCATAAAACAACAACGTCAACTCTAAATCTTTGGGTTACCACAAGTGAATATCTAAAATAGCAACTATTTAACCCGCATTATTCATGGAGTTTAGTGGGTGTAGATACAAGGCGTCTAACTAGGTAGATATACAATTGTATTTCAAGTAGTTAGCAACGAAGTATATGCA
>CAZGDC010000368.1:0-1599 GCA_964524405.1 uncultured Roseivirgaceae bacterium | reverse complement strand
TAAAGTTAGCTGCTTTTTGCTACCTTGTTTGAGAGGTCTTGGAATGCGGGTTAACTTAACACTAGGAGCAAAAACAGAGCTTCAAATTGTAAATACAATTGAATCATTAATAGCTAATTGCGAGTAAATTTTGCAGCTTGCTTAAATAAACTTTAATAAGAATAATTATGTCTCATACAGATGGCACACCTTTAGAAAAGAGAAATAGCACATTGATGCCGATGATAATATTAACTATATTATTTTTTATTTTCGGGTTTGTTACGTGGCTAAATGGGCCATTAATACCATTTTTTAAATTGGCGTGTGAGCTAACCGAGTCGCAGGCCTATTTTGTAACCTTTGCATTTTACATTGCCTACTTTGTAATGGCAATTCCTGCCTCTTGGGTTATCGAAAAGGTGGGTTACCGAAATGGACTATCATTAGGTTTAGGCGTAATTGCTGTTGGAGCATTTATGTTTTATCCTGCTGCCGAGGCTAGAACTTATACCTTATTCTTACTTGCATTATTTATTATGGGTACAGGCTTGGCCATTTTACAAACAGCAGCAGGCCCTTATGTGGTGGTAATTGGGCCCAGAGAAAGTGCTGCTGCTCGTATTAGCGTATTAGGTATTGCTAATAAATTGGCAGGATTTATCGCTCCTTTGGCACTTACAGCTTTGGTGCTTTCTAATATGAAAGATTATACCGAAGAAAAAATTAATGCGTTAGGAGTAGTCGAAAGGGGGGAGGCCTTAGATGCCTTGGCACTTCAACTGCAATCGCCTTATGTTTATATGGGCATTGTAATTCTGGTATTAGCGGTTATGATTAAATTTTCTCCACTACCAGAAATTGATTTGGATGAAGAAGGAGAGATAGGTCATTTAAGTATTTTTAAACAAATTAAAGGCGCATTTAAACATCCTCAATTAGTGTTGGGTGTAATTACGTTGGCTTTTTATGTAGCGGTTGAAGTAGTGGCAGGCGATACCATTGGTGGTTTTGGTAAACAGTTAGGTGTGTATGGAGAGAATGGAGATTTTTATTTAAAACTTACATCCTTTACGATGAGTTTTATGATGATAGGCTATCTCTTAGGTATTACATTAATTCCTAAGTACGTATCGCAAGTAATGGCTTTAAAACTATCAGGGTTTTTAGGCATAGTGCTAACTTTATTAATAGTAATGGTGCCCTCAAGCGTCATGATTCAGCTACCTGCAATGCCTGAACTACCATTGGTAATTCTATTAGTGGCTATTTTAGGACTAGCCAATGCACTGTGTTGGCCTGCTATTTGGCCTATGGCACTTGAAGGCATTGGTGGTTATACTAAAATAGGAGGGGCCATTTTAGTAATGGGCATTATAGGTGGTGCTATTTATCCATTACTCTATGGCGCTTGGGCAGAAGCCGTTAATACGGCTAATATTGCTGAGGGCATAGAAGCAACCGCTAAGAGCGGAAATCAAATGGCTTATTTAATTCTTATTCCTGCGTATTTAATAATTATTTTCTACGCTTTTAAAGGGCACAAATATAGAAGCTGGAGTAAGTAGTATTATTTTTTCTTAAACCAACCTTTTTTATTGGCTTGTTTTTCTTCTCTTT
>CAZGDC010000367.1:0-1607 GCA_964524405.1 uncultured Roseivirgaceae bacterium | reverse complement strand
ACAATCGGATAAGATTGTGGTTCGCTCCGCTCTCACAATCTATCCTTATTCGTTAGGTGTTGTTTCTCAAAAATGCCAAATTGCTATCGCGAACCCGCCTTACGAGTTAGTTAGTGCTCTTAATCTTTATAAAAATATGTTTCACAATTTGGCAAACTAACAGAAGCTGAGCCTGCACCATTGCTATGAAATGGATATTTACTGCACATATCAGCATACTGTTTTCGAACGTAATTCTGTGCATCCATGCTATTGATATATGGTGTATTTACTTGAATTGTATCACTCCTGCAACTTCCCCATCGACCTTCACAACAAAATTTACACCCATATTTAGGATTATATGATGAACTACTTGATGAAGCTTCTTTTGCTACTCTTTTTTCTCTTTTAATACTTTTCTTTCTCTCACCACTAACTTCATTAAGCCCTATATTAATATATTTTTTTAAACTTGATGATTGGTTAATTGTTTTTTTATATACAAACTCTTTATATGATGCCCAACCTGTGGGTTTTGTCGCAATAACTTTCAGTGTTACTTTTCCAGATAAGTAACCATTTTTAAAAAAACCATGCACCTCAACATTTCGAGTGTTGAAACCTTTAGATGATGGGTGTAAAAAAGTTATATATCCTGAGCCATTAATTCCAAAATTTGTAATTATTCCCCCCGCAGGTTTCCATTTAGGCTTATAGTATTTATTAGGGCTAATAGCTCCCTTTAAATTAGGGTTATTAATAAAATTTAATAAGTGATTTTCAGTAGTCTTTTTTACATACTGTTTAAATGCATTGTAATCTCCATCAAATTCATCAAAATGAACTCCCCTTACACAATATGTATTATATTTATAATTTTGCACCCCATACCCAACGCTATATTTAGTATGAAAATGATCCTTTTCTCTCCATCCAGGGTTTGTATAAGTAACAAATTGATGCTCTATTTTTCCTGTAAGTCTCCAATCCTCTTTCCCGTCTAATCTTAATTCATTACAAAAACCGACTGCCTCATTAGCCCTTAGCTCGCGTAAGCCTTCTTGCCATTGAAATCCTGTAGCTAAATCTGTAATTACTCCATTAGATTTTTTAAATCTATCTTTCCCTTTAAACTTATGGATTTGTTTTTCCATTGCAATTTTATGTTCAGCTAGTATTATTCGTTTTTTTTCTTTTTCAGCCAACTGCTTAGCTTCCATTTCTTTCTGCTGCTTATCCAACTTAGACGCAAAATCATAGCCATTCTTGTTCGTTATATCTTTCTTTAGAATATCTTGTAACCCTTTTTTAAAATTAGATTTTTGATTATTAGTTTTTGCGAGTTGCTGTGCTTTTTCTATATCTTTCTTATCAGAACTAATTGCAAGAGCACTCATGTGTCCTTCAAACGTATTTTTTTGTCTATAAAAACCCAATAACATGGTTTGACCTGGCGCATCAGTTTTACCGTTATCAGTCCTTTCTTGCAAATAATCTAATAAGGTTTTTTCAACTTCATTTTTTTGGTTATTTGTTTTAGCTAGTTGATAAGCCATTAAGATGTCAGTTTCATTGGAGGTCAGGGTAAAAGCCTCTAAAGAACCTTTATATGAGTTTTTATCCCT
>CAZGDC010000366.1:0-1609 GCA_964524405.1 uncultured Roseivirgaceae bacterium | reverse complement strand
CGATAGCGTTAAATAACGAAGAAGAATTTGGGGTTAAACCATTCTATCAGCTAGAGTTAGTTAATTTTGCAATAAAAAAGTAATGGATAAACCAGTATTAATTTTGGGAGCAGGCTCCATAGGCATAAGTGCGATGGAAATATTTAGTAGTAATAATGTGCTTGTTTATGCTTTTTTAGATGATGACGAAAAGCTACATAATACTCAAATTGATAATATTTCAGTCTTGGGTTTTACGGATGAAGAGAGTTTACTTACCATTATTGGGGATAATTGTGAAGCATTTGTGGCAGTAGATGAAAATGAAATTAGGAAGACTATTGTAACTAATTTAGTTGATAATATAAAGATAATGCCTATTAATGCAATTCACTCAGAGGTAGAAATGGCCGAATCATCGAGCTTTGGGTATGGCAACTTTATAAACGCAGGAGTTATTTTGGGAGCAAAGGTTAAAGTAGGCTCTCATTGTTTACTGCATGCCAAAGTGGCGCTTGACCAAGGCGTTCAAATTGGCGATTATGTTCAAATTGGAATGGGCTCGAATATAAATAATAATGTTACAATTTCGGATGATGTTTTTATTGGGTCGGGTGTAACCTTGGTGGCAGGTATTACTATTGGTAAAGGCGCAAGAATTGGAGCGGGTTCAGTAGTGATTGGACACGTGAAAGAAAATGCGGTTTTATTTGGAAACCCTGCGACAGAAGTAAAATAATTATTACATTTATTTTTTAGAACACTAGACTTATGGCACGAATTTCAGACTCGGAACTTATTATCACCAAAGACGGCAGTATTTATCATTTAAACCTAAAGCCAACGCATATTGCAGATACCGTAATTGCAGTAGGTGACCCAAGCAGGGTTTATAGCATTAGTAAACATTTTGATAATATTGAATTTGAAATGAATAAGCGCGAGTTTATTACACATGTAGGCACGTATAAAGGCAAGAGAATTACAGTTATTAGTACCGGTATGGGTACTGATAATATTGAAATTTTTATGACGGAACTTGACGCATTGGTTAACATCGATTTTAAAACAAGAGAAGTAAAAAAAGAAAAAAGAAAGTTAGAAATTATTAGAATAGGAACTTCTGGAGCCATTCAAGAAGATATTCCAGTAGGTGCTTTTATTGCTTCTGTCTATGGGCTGGGCTTAGATACACTTAATTACTTTTATAACTTTAAGCATTCCCCTAAAGAGCAATCTTTAGTAGAAGAAATACAAAAAAGTGTAAGCCTAGGATTTACCCCTTACTTATCGAAATGCTCATCTAAATTGATGAAAAAGTATGGGTTTGATATGATTAAAGGGAACACGATTACAAGCCCTGGTTTTTTTGCTCCACAAGGTAGAAAAATTAGATTGCCTTTACGGTTGCCAAATTTAGTGAGAGATTTAACACAGTTTCATAGTGGAGATTTTTGGCTAACGAACTTTGAAATGGAAACAGCCGCATATTATGCATTGGCCAAGCTTATGGGGCACGAAATGCTAAGCTTAAATGCCATTATTGCCAATAGAACGAAAGAGGAGTTTTCAAAAGACTACACCAAAGTGGTTGATGAGCTAATCATCACAACATTAAATCGAATTTAAT
>CAZGDC010000365.1:0-1626 GCA_964524405.1 uncultured Roseivirgaceae bacterium | reverse complement strand
AATTGCATTAAATTAATGTTTGTTTAGGTAAAAAAGGGTTCGTTTTATTGATTCATCCACATCAATTTTTTGATTTTTTCATCCCTCCCAAATAATTTCATTCAATCCTTTAGAAACCCTTTTAGGGAACAAAGGTAACAAACAATATGCTTTGGCCATTTTAGGTTGAAATAGCTTCGTTTATTTTAAACAAACACAACATTTTATAGTTTAATCTAATTATTACGACATCTCAAAAATAAACTACCCCGAGGCAGAGCCATCGGAGTATTAGTTGGAGTTTGCTTTGCAAACAATCTTGTTTCCGACCCAAAGGGTCGGGGAATTAAACCAAATGGGCTATCGCCCTGCGATTAAAATGGTATTGCATTTAGGGTAGAGTAGCTAACTAAGTTCGATGTTTTTAAGTACACTCCAAACCAAATCAGGCTCAAACCCTTTTGAAATAATGTATTTGGCCGTTTTATTCTTTAGTTGGTAACTAGCAGTAATTTTTAACGCATATTCATTCAGTTTTCTCTCTGCAAGTACTTGAATGGTAGAAATATAGTCATTAGGGTCAATTTCCTGCAATCCTTTTTTTATACAGTAATCAGATATGTTTTTTTGTTTTAAAGCCTGTGTTATTTTAAACTTTCCCCACTTTTTTATCCTAAACTTTCCTCCTGCGTATGTTTGTGCAAAACGTTCTTCGTTTACGTAATTTTCGGTTATTAGCCATGCCAGCAAATTATTTACGTCCTCTGTGTACAACTCATAAGAATATAGCTTGGTTTTTACTTCCTGCTGGCATCTTTCTTGGTAGGCACAATAGGATGCGATTTTTAGCCTCGATTTTTTGTATTTTTCTGTTTCCATTATTACTTAATAGCCCCAAATTGTACCGTTATCACGATTTCAATTTTTTCGGGATGAAGCAATATGTGTTTATTAATGCGCAGGCTGCTGCCATTGACGTGTATGTTTATAAAAACCTGAGATTACTTTTTTCATTCTCAGGAGTGATGGTTTACTCCCTCTGACCCCTTACTTTACCAATCCCTTCCTTTTTAGGATAGTTTCTACAAACTTTCGCTCATTATCCGTTTTAAAAATTTTAAAAGGGAAATACATTAGTTGGGCGTTATTAACAATGAGTAAAATAGCGTCTTTCCCAACCTTAGCTGATTTAATTTGATCCCATTTCATGGGCATGCCTTGCTTAGAGCTTAGTTTAATCATTATTTGTTGCGAGTTTATCTCATAAGCCAGCTTATCAAACAAAATTTTGGTTTGTTCTAATTGGGTTACACCAGCAAACTGAATTAACCAAAACAGCAGGTAAATTATTACGGCAATAGCCGTACCCCAAAACCACCACGTATTGGGTATAAAAAAGTAGCCACTGCAAAGTGCTGCTGCAATTAAGCCTACCCACCATTGTTTTGTTAGAATATTGGTCATGGCCAGCTTAATATAGGTGCCTGTTTCGAGCTTGTACTTTTTTGTTTTTACAATCATTGGTAAAGTATTAATCAAATAAAGTGCAAAGCTAGTTATTTAGATAATTAGCTGTATAAACAAATCAAAAAAAATAATGAATATTCTACACTTGTTCTAGTGTTAAGTTAAGTGTAAACTGTCAGC
>CAZGDC010000364.1:0-1628 GCA_964524405.1 uncultured Roseivirgaceae bacterium | reverse complement strand
TGCGCCCCCACTAAATTCAAATAAATACAGTTCCCCCTAAATTGATTTTGGATAAACAAGTGCATTTACAGGAAAATTAAGTATGTTGGGTTGAAGATAAGCTCTTTATAAACATCAATCAATTTCATGGTGAATAATGCGGAGTAATAAAGTTTATACTCAAATACAATATTTAGAATTAATTATAAAAAAATGAGTAACCATGTAAAAATAGGAAAACGCCTCCCCTCCTTTTCCTTACCCAACCAAGAGGGTATAGTAGTTAATATAGATGATATAAAAAAAGGCGTAAATTTAGTGCTCTATTTTTACCCTAAAGACGACACAGTTGTGTGCACCAAAGAAGCATGCGCTTTTAGAGATAATTATTCGACATTTGAAAGTTACAGCTGTGTAGTTGTTGGTATTAGCTCAGACGCTGTTAGCAGCCATAATAAATTTGCAAAAAAGTATAATTTGCCTTTTCCGCTGCTTAGTGATACTGATAATAAAGTTAGAAATTTGCTAGGAGTACCTAGAGATTTCTTAGGTTTGCTTTCGGGCAGATATACCTATGTTATTGATAGAAAAGGGATTATCGTTGCTATTATTAACGACCATTTAAATGCCACTAAACATATTGAGCAATCTTTAAAAGCCTTGGCACATGAGCAAAGAACTGATACGTGAATTTTATACAGCATTTTCTAATCTGGATAGCAAACGCATGGTAAGCTGCTATCATACTAACATTGAATTTACAGACCCAGCATTTGGAAGGTTAACAGGAGAAAGAGCCAAGGCAATGTGGATAATGCTTTGCAAAAATGCAGAAGACTTAACGATTAAGTGCTCTGCCATTGAAGCAACAAATACAAAAGGATCAGCACACTGGGAGGCAAGCTACATTTTTAGTAAAACAGGCAGAAAAGTAGTGAACAGCATAAATGCTACTTTTGAATTTACAGACGGAAAAATAAGTAAACATACCGATCACTTCAATCTGCACAACTGGGCAAAGCAAGCCATTGGGTTTCAAGGATTATTATTGGGTGGAACCTCCTTTTTTAAAAACAAAATTCAACAGCAAACAAGTAGGCTACTAGATAAATTTATAGCGGCCAATATTACTTGAGTATTTATATCGTATGCTATGTTAAAAACAATAATGAATCTATTTTTTCGCACGACACTTATCATTTTTATCAGCTTTCCATTCCTCAGTTATTCTCAGCATTTTAACGAAGGTCAGTGGAGGGGTTTAATTCATTATGATTCGGTAGAAGTGCCCTTTTCGTTTACTATTCAGCAAATTTCTACAGAATATGCCAACGTAGTTATACAAAATGGAGGAGAAGAAATTAGCATTAAAAATGCTAAAATAAATAATGACAGCTTGCATATACCCATGTATGTGTTCGACTCCTACTTGGCAGCCATTTTTACCCAGGACACAATGGAAGGAGAATGGCATAAAAATTATAAAAAAGAAAAAGGCCCACGCTTTACAGCTGTTTACCAACAACCAAGATATGCGCTAAAAGCTAAAACGCACGCTTATATTGCACCAAAACTTGGTTTAAATTTTACTCAGCCTAATGGGCTAACTACTTATAACATAGGTTTGTTTGCTCAAAATGGAAATAAAG
>CAZGDC010000363.1:0-1633 GCA_964524405.1 uncultured Roseivirgaceae bacterium | reverse complement strand
AAAAGAATGGATAAAATGAGAACTGTTCTTAAAGCCACTTTCGTAACACACTTGATTTACATTAAAATCACTTTTTAGTAAAAGAGATTGTGCATATTCAAGCCGTTTTGTTTTAAGCCACTTAAAAGGAGTTATTTTAAAATGGGTGTTAAAATCTCTTTTAAAAGAGGAAAGGCTTTTCCCACACAGTTTAGCAAATTCTTCTATTTTTAAATTGTATTGAAAATTATTTAGCATAACATTTTCAATATCTATTTTAGTGTGTGTATCTATTGTTTTTTTAATATGTGTTCTATTCTTAGTTGGTCTTGTCCCCGTAATAAACGCTTCCATTTCAATAAGTACAGAAATAGAGTCTCCTACCCAAAACAAATGGTCTTCCCCTTGTAACTCAACAAATTTGGAATTTGGAACTAGGCTTGCTATATATTTGCCTTCTTCTATTTTTGCATCTCTATCATTTGTGCGGTGTAAAACTAATGTTGGTGATTTAATGGTGTGCAATACGTTTGTTACATCGGCCTCTGTATTCATTTTTGCAAGTGCAAGTGCGGCTCCTGGGCTGGCAGAAGATCGCAGATAGTTGGCATAAAAGTTATAATAAGTTTTATCATTAACTAGTGAAGGCATAAGCCAATCAAGTCCCATTTTTTGTCCGTTTCCCCATTCTTGCTGAATGCTTTGGTAAAATAGTTCTCTTTCTTTTGGTTTAGGTGCCCATGGATAATCAAAGGAGAATTTTCTTTTGGCAAAAACACCAAAAGTGATTAAGGAAACGACACGTTGAGGATAAGTAGCTGCAAATAGGCAGGCAACAGTGCCTCCCTCAGAATGACCAAATAATATTGCTTTTTTGCTTCCAACCGCATCCATTACACATCTTATGTCGTCCATGCGTTCTTCCAAACTGGCTAATTCATTAATTCTATCTGACAAACCTGTTCCTCTTTTGTCAAATAGAATTAACCTAGAAAACTGGGAAAGGCTCAATAAAAAATTAGATATTTTAGAATCTACCCACATCATATCAATATTAGATACCCAGCCAGGAATATAGATTAAATCGACCGGCCCTTGGCCTGCCACCTGATAGGCAATATTTACATGACCGCTTTTGGCATATTTGGTTTGTGGTTTCATTTAAATCTAATGCTGGTTAGAATTAACTATGCTGGTTCTCAATATATTCTTTTGCTTCGATAACTTCTATTCTAGTACTTCCATACCCTTCGGATAGCTCAAGTAATTTTTTAAAATAAGCTTGTGCTTTATTTTTATCTCCCATATTTTTTGAGGCTACTGCCGCACCATACAAGGCATTAAATCGATTAGGGTGTACTTTTAAATCTAATTCGTATGCTAGTAATGCGTCTGAAGGGTTGTTCATTGCCAACAACAAATCTCCTAATAGTTCTCTAGCAGGAATAACCTCACAAGGAGTTACTGGGTGCTTTTCAGTCGCATCTTCCATATCTGCAGCTGTTATCATTAACTTGGTAGCAAGTTCTACATCTCCTTGAGCAAAAGCAAGCCAAGCCTCTGCTGCTTTTATCTGGATGAGTACTTGTTTGGCTCCATAGGTATCATTTTTAGCAACAAGTTCTTTTTGTAATGTTTTTAGCACCTGAATTTC
>CAZGDC010000362.1:0-1649 GCA_964524405.1 uncultured Roseivirgaceae bacterium | reverse complement strand
TCCTACGGAATGGCACAAGTAGGTTTTTTCAAAACAAAAACCCAAAGTTTAACCCCATTCGAATACCCGATCGGTTGTCTTTAAAATCAACCTCATAATAATCGCCATTATTATCTCGTATCGTATTGGAATAATTAAACATCTTATATCGGTAGCCTATATACATATCCAACAAAAAGTGCTTGCCAATTTTATTGTTTTTGCCAATTAAAACACCTAGTGATGTTAAGTTTCCATTAGTTTCTATGTAATGATAATCAAGGCTATTCTCAGGCATGCCTCCAAATTGCTTAATTTTCATTATTTCAACAAAGCCCCCAATAAACGCCTTTTTTCGGAAGTCCTCCTTTTTACCAAAATAGTAACGTACTTCAGGAATAAAGCCATGGCTCTCCGTTGTTCTTGCATCAAGCCCTGGTGTAAAACGAGTACTATTATACAAGAGCTGAACCGTTATTTTTTCATTAAGTATGCGTTCATATCCTAAACCAAACGAGTATGTTGGATTTTCTGCAGGAAGGTAAATAGCTCTTCCTTTAATAATGTTTTTTTGTGCAAAAGCAGTACTAGAAATAAGTAAATAGATCGCCAGTAAAAAATTTCTCATAGTAGTGGTGTGTGTTTATGCGTAAAAAACATTTTGTTCTAGCAAACCTTTACCATGTTTAAATATAGCCTAAATTTTTTAAATAAAGCTACGTTTAAAAACAAGTACCCATGTTTTAAAGTCTATGCACCCACTAGGTTCAACTAAAAATATAGTTATTTCGTTTTGGGTGCGACTATTTACAGGTAACTATTCACCCAAGAGTCATTCCGGCTAAAAAAAGTGCTTAGCATTCCATTAAATCCGCTCCTGCAAGTCATTCCAAAGATCGCGAAGGGCTCCTATGGAGAATCTTATTAACCTGACGGTAATTAAACGTTATTAAATTATTTTTAACTTGTTAAAAACTAAGAGTCTTATGTCTTTAATCTTTTTGTCTTATGTCCCTCTGGTTAATAGCCATGTACAGCTACTATAAGTGGCAAAGATTTCTCCGTTGCACTACGAAATGACGTTCCTCTTTGAGTTTTTAGCAAATAGCACTATGTGTTTATCAGATAATACAAAATTGCTGTATTAGTTAGAACTTAACCTTTTAAACTTAGCCGAAATTGATTCTAGCAATTACACAGCTATCTTTACACAAACTAAATAATTTTACTATGAGTGATTTTAACAAGGCAAAGCGGATGTTATGGTTGTTTGGAATCTTTAAGATACCGCTAATAGGCTTTGTTAAGCCAAAATTATTAGTATTAACAGATACTAAAATGGTGGTTAAAATTAAGTTAAGTAGAAAAACGAAAAACCATTTAGGCTCTATGTATTTTGGCTCATTGGCCATAGGAGCAGATTTAGCAGGAGCGTTTCAGTCGTTTTATATAGCCGATAAAATGAAAGCAAAGCTTTCTATCGTTTTTAAAAATTTTGAAGCCAATTTTTTAAAGCGCCCAGAGAGTGATGTCTATTTTGTTTCTGAGGAAGGGGAAACCATACAAAAAATGGTGGAAGAAACGCTTAAAACAAAAGAAAGGGTAACTAGAGATATTAAAATAAATGCCATTACAGGCTACCCAGATAATCCAGAAATAGTATCAGAATT
>CAZGDC010000361.1:0-1664 GCA_964524405.1 uncultured Roseivirgaceae bacterium | reverse complement strand
CGTTACCCACCATTCTAAAAAAACTCGTAATTCAAATAATTTTTATATATTTGCAAGTGATTACTCACTAATAATGACAGATAAAAAAGAAAAAATATTAAAAAGTGCTTTAGAATTGTTTGCCAACGAAGGTGTTAATGCAACTTCAACAAATAAAATAGCACAAAATGCAGGTGTTTCAGAAGGGTTAATATTTAAGCACTTTAAGAACAAAAAGACACTTTTAAATGCATTAATAGAAAGTGCAGAAAAAAAAGCAGGTTTATTATTTGCCAATATTTTACAACAGAATGATGCAAAATCAGTCATTAAAAAAACAATTGAATTACCTTTTTCAATTAAAAAAACGGAATACGATTATTGGAAACTTCAGTTTAAACTTAAATGGGAACAAGAATATAATAATCCAAAAAAAATGCAACCATTAATAGATAAACTAACTTGGGCGTTTTCTGAACTAAACTATGAAAACCCTGAATTGGAAGCACAACTTATGAATCAAATATTAAATGCTATTTCCACCGAAATACTTAAAGGGAATTTCAATAACGCTAATCAATACAAACAATTTTTAAACAATAAATATTCAGTATAAAAAAATTTAACTAAAATTAAAAGTAAGTACTCACTAATTTAAAACAAAACAATGAAAAAAACAGCATTAACTGCAGAAGCAAGTAGCGGAATAGGAAAAGAGTTAAACGCCTTAAAAGAAGGCGAAAATAAAATTCACTTTAATAGTGATGGCAAAAAATTAGCTGGACTATTGTATTTACCCAATAAATTCAATAATAGCCTTAAAACACCAGCATTGGTAGTAACACGACCTGCAAGTGGCGTAAAAGAACAAACAGCAGGATTATACGCCAAGGAGTTGGCGAAAAAAGGATTTATAACATTAGCTTTTGACCCAAAAGGTTATGGCGAAAGTGAGGGACGAACACGTGTAGAAGATGCTTATAGTATTATATCCGACACAAGAAACGCAGTTACTTATTTAGAGAGTTTGAACAATGTTGACACAAGTAATATTTTCAATGTTGGTATTTGTTTAGGAGCCGCCTATGCTACGGTTGCCAATATTGAAGATGAAAGAATAAAAGCAACAGCAACAATTAGTCCTATTTTAACCAACCCCGAAGATATGGCAAAAACTTATGGAAGTAAATTTATACTATCCACTATGCTTTATAGTATGAAACCTTTAACAGCATTACTCAACATTTTTGGCATACAATTATATTTACCCTTGGCACCAATTAAATGGTCAGATAAAATTTATCCGACAACAAAAATGCAACATTTAGCCTTAGAATATTATGGGCCAGGAGCTCCTGGTGACGTGCCAACTTGGAAAAATAAAGTTAACTATTACAAAAGTGAAACAATAGCAGTAGAATTTGATCCATTTACATATCTTGAAAAGTATAACGAAAAACCAAAACCGTACTTTATGGCTTATGCTACAGGTGGTTCTCGACCAGAAAAGTTAAAAGAGTTTTTTGATAAAATAGATACAGAAAATAAAGAATTGATGATAATTCCCAATGCCCATCATTTTGACCTATATCACAAGCCTAAACACGTAAATAAAATTGTAAATGGGATAGCCGATTTTTTTACTAAAATTAAGAAATAAACAAAATATAAGAAATTAAATAAAA
>CAZGDC010000360.1:0-1679 GCA_964524405.1 uncultured Roseivirgaceae bacterium | reverse complement strand
ATTATTTTTGAGTGAATTACTGTTGGGGTACTTCTTAACCACTTCCAATAAGATTTTTTCTAAATAAAGACAGTATTGGTCTATATAATTAAGCCCATCATTTTCAGCACTTAGCCATGGATTCATTAATGTATGTCTAAGAATAAAGATTTTGTCATCTCTTTCAGTACTACTATTTTTATCAAATAAATGTGATTTTTTGAATAACTCAGATTGTTCTTTCTTGGTTAGGTTTTTAATTGAAAGTTGAGTTTTTGAACCTAAAAACTCTTTGGTTTGAATGGGCGCCTTGGGATCATGTGTTAGATTTTTAAATACGCTTTCTGCAAATTCATTCATTACTGTAATATTTTGATTACCAATAGGATTGATGGCGATCGTGACTAAATTGCTATCGGGTTCAAATGGCACTGTTAAGCATACTTTATCTTTTAGTTTCTTTTTTAGTACCTTGAGTTGATCAAAAAAGTATTCAGCAGATCGCACTGTTTGCCTTATTACTCTGCCAAATTTTTCACTATTTAGTGGCAATACTGCATGTGCTACATATACAGCTGCCGCATTAGAACCTGGTTTAGAGCCTTCAAGAATATACTGGCCAATTTGCATAAAATCAGGCTCTTCAGTTTGCGAAAACACATAATCTGCATCAGTACTTAATAACCTTACAATATCTCTATTACGTGCGATAAATCCGCCGGTTCCGAATGGTAAATAGCCTTGTTTATGTGGGTCAATGGTAACGCTATCAACTTCAGCCAGTGCGGCAAAACAATTGTAAATTTTCTTAGAAGGAAAATAATGTAAGTGTTTTTTTATTTCTGACAATGGTAGGAACTGATCATTTTCATCTCTGAAAAGACTGGTAAGGTAACCACCCCAAGCAGCGTCAACATGAATGTAATAATTTAAACCTTCCTCAATACACTCTTTTTTCAACTCAACAATTGAATCTATTGGATCAATCATGCCATATTCAGTTGTCCCCAAAACACCAACTACCGCTAACACGGGTACATTTTGTGACTTAAGATTATATAGTATTCTTTTTAGCTCACTTTCATCCATTCGCATTGCGCTATTTAATGGGACTTTTATTAGCGAAGATGCACCAAAACCTAACACTCGCATCGCCTTTTCCCAAGAGTAATGAGCAGTAGCAGGTACAAGAACAACAGGGGGTTTTAATCGCCAGTTTTCTGCGTAAAACAATGCTTGCCCTAAATGTTCGATTCGATTTTTTTCTACTTCAGCTTTATATTCATTGTGTTTTGCTTCGCCATATTTTGATTTTATTAAACTAGGTATCGCTATAAGAGTTTCAATGACTTGATCAATGCTAAAGTTTGCTAATTCCCATAAACTATAATCATTAAACTTTTTGTAGTCGTCACTCTGTTCACTTAAATCAATTTCTAAGTTAAGTTTTTTTAGTGTGTTTTTGATTGCAATAGGATAAAGTTTTGCAGCTCTAAAATTCCAAAGACTTTCATAGTTAGCGTTAGTTCCCCCACTGGTTAAATGTCCCCAGGCACAGGGTTTTTTACTAGGGTCGGTATTAAATCCAAACATGCGCGCAAATTGCTGACCAACTTCTAACTCCATCTCTAATGTGACAGCTCCGGACTCTCCGGTTATATTATTAGGGTTGTAAAAACAAGTGATGAGTTGTGCCAAAA
>CAZGDC010000359.1:0-1685 GCA_964524405.1 uncultured Roseivirgaceae bacterium | reverse complement strand
TGGCGCGATGAGTACCTTAAATGGATATGTGGTTTTGCCAATGCCAAAGGGGGTATTATTTACATTGGTAAAAATGATAAGGGTGAAGTAGTGGGTGTTGCCAATGCTAAAAAGCTACTAGAGGATATACCCAATAAAACGAGGGATATACTAGGTGTAATTATTGATGTAAACCTGCATACAACTACCCAAGGAGATTATTTAGAACTTATTATTGAAGATTACCCTTACCCTGTAAACTATAAAGGGCAATACCATTACCGCAGTGGCAGTACTAAACAAGAGCTAAAAGGGGCAGCCTTGGATAAGTTTATGCTTCAGAAAAAAGGGAAGAAATGGGATGGTGTTCCTGTGCCTAATGTTTCAATTACCGATTTGCAAACAGATTCTTTTGATTTTTTTAGAAGTCGTGCCCTAAAAAGTAAACGAATTGAAGAGGAGATTTTAACCGATAGCAACGAGCACTTAATCGAAAATTTGCAACTTAAAGAGGGCGATTATTTAAAACGAGCTGCTGTTCTGTTGTTTCACCCCAAGCCTGAAAGTTTTGTGCCAGGGGCTTATATTAAAATCGGCTTTTTTGAATCGGATTCTGCGCTTATTTATCAAGATGAAGTGCACGGCAATTTATTTGAGCAAATCGAAAAAACAACGGATTTATTATTTACCAAATACATAAAAGCAACCATTAGTTACGAGGGATTGCAGCGTGTTGAAACCTATGAATACCCCAAAGAGGCTTTAAGAGAAGCGTTGCTAAATGCTATTTCGCATAAAGATTATTCGGGAGGGGTTCCCATACAAATAAGCGTTTATAAAGATAAAATAATGCTTTGGAACGAAGGGCAGCTTCCTGAAAACTGGACGGTTGAAAACTTGCTTAAAAAGCACCCTTCGAAACCATATAATCCTGATATAGCTAATGCCTTTTTTAGAAGCGGGTATATAGAATCGTGGGGAAGAGGCACTATAAAAATTATAGAAAAATGTAAAGAGGCTGGTTTGCCAACCCCCTTGTATTATTATGAGTCGTCTGGTTTTTGGGTAGAGTTTAGAAAAGACATTTATAATAAATCTTCTTTGCAAGAACGTGGACTAAATAACAGGCAGGTTAAGGGCGTTCTTTATGCCAAAGAGAAAGGTAAAATTACAAATGGTGAGTATCAGGAAATAAATGATATAGGGAAAACGACTGCTACCGAAGAATTAGCAGAATTGGTAAAACTCGAACTTCTGAGTGCACCAGAGGCCAAAGGTAGAGGGGCAAAGTATGAGATTAAGTAATTGGCCAGTAATTGGCCGAATTGGCCAGTAAAAGAGATGATGCTTGCTAAACAAAGCGGTGGCAGCAAGTGGTTTAGAGGAAAACTTAACACCTGAGAACACTTGTGAAAAACCATAATTAACACGATAATATCGAAGAACAAGACAAATACGCTTTTCCTCTAAATCTCTTGGCTTGGGTTGGCAACTTGCGCCATAGCGCAAAAGAGTGTTGGCAAAAAACTATTAATATGCTGCTTTGTTAGATGGTTCGCACAAATGTTTCAAGCGTCTGTTTGTCCGTATAGCCATTTAGAAAATCGCTAGCTATTTGCAAATGCTGTTAATTTTGGCGCATAGTCCTTGAAGATATGGCTCCAATTTTTAAACTATGCAGTACTAAAAACTAATGTGTTACAACG
>CAZGDC010000358.1:0-1694 GCA_964524405.1 uncultured Roseivirgaceae bacterium | reverse complement strand
GAAAGAAGTAAAAGAAGCTTATGAAATATCTGATTTAAAAAAATACTGCACTGATAATAATAAGGAATGGAACTATGCCTTGCTTGGCTCTAAATTTATTGAAAACCCAATATTATTACTTGGGTTAAATTTTGGTGCAAGCAATGAGAGGTTTAATCCACAAACTATAGAAGATTTGCAAAATTTATTGCCATTTTCTAAGATGACAAATGATGATTTAGGTAATTCATTTAATAGATTAAAAAACTACATAAATAAATATGAAAACATTGATATTAAGAATATACTTTGGACTAATTATTGTTTTTTTAGAAGTTATTCAGATAAGGAGCTTACAGAGAAAGATTTTAAGCTAAACGAACCTATTTTTGAAAAGTTATTAGATAATATAAAACCACAAAAAGTTATTTGTGTTTCAAAAAATTTATATGATTTTTTAAATAATAAAAGTTTACTTACTGCTAAAGATGAAAAAAATATTAAAATTAATTCTAAGTCAGCGTATACGGTTGTTAAAGCAAAGTTATATAATTATGATTTCTTTTGTTTGCCTCATCCAAACTTTCCTGCAACTGCAATTGGAAGAAAAGAATGTTGGGATTTTTGTTTTAAAAAGTAAAGTAAATTTTATATTCTCTTTTTGAAAAACTTACCTAAAAGTTTTTTTCCTGCCTTGTGCACAAATCTAAACCCATGTTACTTAGATATCTCTTCCATCAGTCTATCGGCATGGTTATGCCCAATTTGCATCTTTCTTTGAATGTTATGAAGGAGAGGAGAGTGCTTTTTTAAATATTGTATGGTTACAAAATGTAAAGTCATTAGGGACATCAAGTAACAGTTCATTTTCATTATCCATTCTCAATATCCTTTACTCTTTTTTGAAAATCATCAACACTATTTTTATAGTCTTCATTCGTCTTCATTAAATAACATACTCTCTTCATAATACGTGAAATACTACTTGTATTTTTATATCCAAAAGTATAAGCTAGCGTAGATGGAGAATATATTCCAATACCATTGGCTAAAAATATTGCCAATTGTCTTGCTTTGACAATAGGTTTATATTGTTTTTTAGAATAGATATCTAAAGACTTAATCTTGCCCTCATTTGCGACCATATCTACAACTTCTTCTATGCTCATGCATTTCTTCTCTACAAGTGCAGACTTACGTATTAACTCTACTGTAAGAGATAAATTAATTGCTCGTTTTTCTAGAATACTAATTGCCTGCAACCTTATAAATAGACCTTCTATACGTCTAAAACTACCTTCAACATTTCGTATTAGGTACATAATAGATGCATTATCCAACTGTATGTTATTTTGTTGACATAGTTGTTCTATCATCTTCTTTTTAATAATTGTATTCGACTGTTGCATATCCACAACCATGCCCCATACGAAACGACTGACAAGTCTATCAGTAATATTTTTTATATTTTTAGGTGATATGCGGGAAGTAAGGACAATTTGTTTTCCTTCCATATATAATTTTTCAAAGGTATGCAAAAACTCTTCTTGTGTTGCCTTTTTACCTTTCAAGTCATGTATGTCATCAATAAGCAATACATCACAGTTTCTAAAATACTCTCTAAATTGTGGCATACTATTATTTCGAATATGAGAAATAAAAGTATTAGTAAAATTTTCTGTTGTTATATAGATAACTTAACTTTCGCACCTAAA
>CAZGDC010000357.1:0-1705 GCA_964524405.1 uncultured Roseivirgaceae bacterium | reverse complement strand
TAAACTACCCCGAGGCAGAGCCATCGGGGAATTAAACCAAATGGGCTATCGCCCTGCGATTAAATTTGAAATTACTACATTTTAAAAGAGACTTTAACAAATGGTCAATATATACATTGGTCATTATTATGTTTATTGGCATGCCAATATTTACTATAGCCATAAAATTATTTTTTGGCCCAGGAGAAACTTGGCAGCATCTTGTAGAAAATGTATTACTCACCTATACCATCAATTCACTTTGGTTAGTTGTAGGGTGTAGTATAATCACGTTAACCCTTGGAATATCCTCTGCTTGGATTATTACTAGATACAATATCCCATTTAGAAAATCCATGGAATGGATGCTTATTTTACCTTTAATAATCCCTTCTTATATAACCGCTTATGCCTATGCTGGCTTTTTTGATTATGGAGGCACCTTAGAAATTTTGTTGAGAGCGGTAAACATTACGCCTTTTAAAATAAATGTGATGAATATCTTCGGCCTTATATTGGTCTTGAGCTTCTCTTTATTCCCTTATGTATATGTAAGTGCTAAGGCCGTTTTTTTAAACCAATCAGGCCGACTTATCGAAGCCTCAAAAATGTTAGGTGCTAGCGAACAAAAAACTTTTTTTAAGATCGTTTTACCCATAGCAAGACCCGCCATTATAGGAGGTTTAATTTTAGTTATAATGGAAGTACTAAATGATTATGGAGCTGCAAAATACTTTGGGGTTAGTACATTTACTACAGGTATATTTAGGTCTTGGTTTGCGTTAGAAGAGCCTGCAACAGCCGTATATCTTTCGGCACTCCTATTGGTAGTAGTATTTTTACTTATTTTTTTAGAACAAGCTCAACGAGGTGCTAAAATGTATAGCGGTTCGCCAAAAAGTAATACTAAACTACCAAAGAAAAATGTTTCGAAAACAACCCAGTTTATATTCGTTGTAATTGCGGGTACGCCTATTGTATTTGGCTTTTTAATTCCATTTATGCAATTAATATATTGGGCTGTGTTAACCTACAAAGACGTTTTAACCCCTTTGTTTTTTACCATTGCCCTACAAAGTTTAGGCCTTTCACTTTTAGCCGCTTTTTTAACTGTATTTTTTGCACTAATGGTTTTGTATTTTCCTAAATGGAATAGGATTAAAGAGTTAAAAGGAAGTTCCAAAATAGTTATTTTAGGATATGCTATACCAGGAGCTATAATTGCTGTTGGTGTTATGCTACCAACCTTGGCATTAGATAAATGGTTAATTAAAACTATAAATCAATTATGGATGCTTGATATAGGACTTATTATTAACGGCAGCGCCTTAGTTTTACTATATGCGTTTATTATTCGGTTTTTAGCGGTAGCCTATAACCCAATTGAAGCAAATCAATTAAAAATAGGAACGGCCTTACCTGAGTCTTCAAAATTATTAGGAAAAAGCAATCTTAAAACTTTTTTTAAAATCGAACTGCCTTTATTAAAAGCTGGTATTATAAGTGCGTTTATCTTAGTTTTTGTTGATATTATGAAAGAATTACCTTTAACCCTAATTTTAAAACCGTATGATATAAACACATTAGCGGTAAAAGCGTATGAATACGCTAGCGATGAACTTATTATGGAAACAGCCATCCCTTCTTTAAGTATTATTGCTACAGGAATTATTCCTGTTATATTATTAAATAGGATGCTTTTAAAACAGAAAGTGTAAATGAGTTA
>CAZGDC010000356.1:0-1708 GCA_964524405.1 uncultured Roseivirgaceae bacterium | reverse complement strand
TTAGTAGAATCCCAGCTAGAAGTGTAAACCAATATTTTTTCATATCATTTTAACGCCCTAATAACAGGCAAAAAATTGTTGGCTAAAATAGCGACGAAGGAGCAAAAGCCAACTGTTTTTTGTCCTTGTTTATTTGCTTGTTAGCTTTTGTTACTAGCTACAGATGCAACAACAATTTCCATTGCTTGTGATTTTGAAAAACCCGAATCTACAAGAGCTAAATAGTAATTATGCAAATAAGTTGCATTTGCTTTTAACATTTTTGGGTTATCTAATATTTTATAGTTTGCTTCTGCTTGCAACTTTAATAAAGTTGCAAGCTTGTTTACTTGATTTTCCATTCCTGCACTATCATTAGCAGATACCTGTGAAAATGATAATAAAGTAGTTATAAAAATTAAGGTTTTGAATGTCCTTTTCATATTGCTCTCCTTTGAGTTAAAAATGCTATATTAATTTAAAAAGCTAACGTCTTTAAGTTGACGAAAATGACGATTGACGACGCAGGAGTCAAGCGTTAGTTTTCGGCAACCTTTACTAGTTAATGTGCGGACAAATATACCACACAGTTTGTTGTTTGCATTGTAATTTTATTTTGAACTTTCAGGCTGAATTGAGCCTAGCAATCTATCAATATAATTTTTGCTTAATTTTTTGCTATAACTTTTCAGATTGCATTTATCAGAATGCCAGTTATTTATTTTTAATATGATATTTCAGAATAATATCCACTGTAACTAGAGCATTTTAACGTTTAAGTCAGGCGTCGCGGGAACCGCGTCGCCTGCACTTTTTGGTTATAACTTTGCATAATGTTCAAGAAGAACTCCAAAGACCAAATTCATTCCTGTAAATAAAGCAACAAATAGAACAAGACATAACCATGATTCTTTATATTTTAACAATTCAAATAACACTTTTTTTCTTTGTTCCTTGCTTGGTAACTTTATTAAAGCATTTGCAGCCTTTGAGTATTTGATGTTTGGATAAAATATGTTTGCTGTTGGGAGAGCTATATTAAATAATGCCCATAAGCAAAGAGAGCTAAGCAGAAAGAAAATAATTATAACTGTCATATAACTTTCCAATTCAAATTGTAATCTTAACGATGATGTCAATATCGCTAAAAAGGAACTCCAAACTAAAAATTTAAAAATGGATTCAATAACACTACTAATTTCTTTCAAATAAACCTCGAATTATTTAAGTTATAACGTTGAGGTCACTCGAAAATTGCGAGCGACCAGCGAGTAAGTTTTCGAGTGCACTGACTGGTTATACTTACACTATTCAGCGTAAAGATAAGTTGCAGCCGCATTTCCCATTTTTTTATAGTCGTGACCAACGCCTTGAATGACCCTGATATTCCAATTGAATTCAGCATTAAGGTTAGAAGCAATTATTTGTGATTGTTTAAAAAAATATTCACCTCGACTTAGACGGTGGGCCCCTTGAATATCTAGTTGAGAATTCCTAACAAGATGACCGCGAGTTTCATTTTCATTATCTAGCTTTCCAAGAAAAACAGTAAGCTTAGACTTAAATGCTGAACTAATCTTGCCTTGAGTAAAAACTCCATTTTTTAGACCATAAGGGAAATCCTCATCAAATGTAGGTACTGTATACCAACCCGAATTAGATGCTAAAATCCGGTTAACTTTTTTACTATTATAAAACAAGGCAAACCTGTGTAAAATTTGACCTCCAG
>CAZGDC010000355.1:0-1714 GCA_964524405.1 uncultured Roseivirgaceae bacterium | reverse complement strand
TCATTATCAACTGATAATAATAACCCACGCGATAAAAGGTAATTGCTCACCCAAAAAATTTGGGGCAACTATATTTTTATTTAGGTTACTAATTATGCACGTATTTCCAAGGTTGCCAATCGCCCATATAAGTTTGTTTTGTAATAATAATAACTTTTTCAACTCCTCTGCTATCTATAATTGGTCTAAAACCATACTCATAACATAGGTAGTAAATATTGCTTTTTGAGGCTCGATACATGGAAGAAAAAATGTTAAAGTTATAGCCCATGACAACAAGAACTTCTTTTCTTACGGTTGATTTACCAACAGGCGAAAGTGTTTTTAAAATCATTCTATTTTTGCGCAAGGCACTATTAATGGTTGCTATTCCTTTTTCATTCTCCCTTTTAACCTTATTATTTAAGGCATTTCGGCAATACGCATCGCAAAACCGTTTGTCAATTCTGCCTTGCAACACCTTGCCGCAATTTTTACACACTAATTGGTTTTTAGTATCCATTTTATTAAACGCTTAGTTACGAATTTAAACACTTATTAAATTACATGTTATAAAATATTAAGCGTATTTGCAAATACAATCAATCATTTTTTTACGAATGAATACGACCAAAAGAATAACTATTAGACATCTTTTAATTAAGAAGGAAAACAAAATTGGTATTAAGTTTTATCCTGATAAGGTGGTTCAAGCACTTATAAAACAGCTTCCTGATGTAAAATGGAGCAATAAATATGGAATGGCCTATATTGCAAATACTCCTAATAACTTATCTCGTATATATAATTCATTTAAGGGGGTGGCTTGGGTAGATGGCAAATATTTTTACCGCAACAAACCTCTCAAAAAAACAGTAATTAAAGCAAACTTGGTATCTATAAACGCATTTAGGTTAAGAAAACTACCCGCAGGATATAGACCTTGTCCGCCAGAGTACCTCCAAAAACTAGAGCTCAAAAAATACAGTATTAACACCGCTAAAATATATGTGTATTATTTTGAAGCGTTTATCAATTTTTATCGAAATTTTGCCTTATTAGACATTAATGAAGAGCATATTCGAGCATTTATCTCCTACCAAATTAACTTAAATAAATCCCATTCTACCCTTAATCAAATTATAAACAGCATTAAGTTTTATTATGAAATAGTGTTAAGTATGCCTAATCGTTTTTATGATATAGAAAGGCCACATGCTAAAGAGAAGCTGCCAGAAGTACTAGATAAATCTGAAATTATACAGATAATTAATCATACCAATAATATTAAACACAAATGTATATTAAGTGTGATTTACTCCGCAGGGCTACGTGTAAGCGAACTGCTTAACTTAATGATTACCGATATTGATAGCAAGCGCATGGTTATAAGAGTGGCAGACTCCAAAGGAGGTAAAGACAGATATACATTACTTAGTAATACCGTACTTATTGAACTAAGGCAGTATTTTGTAGCTTATAAGCCAAGTAAGTTTTTATTTGAAGGACTGCACGGAGGCCAATACTCCTCCAGTTCGGTGCTTAAATTACTTAAACGAGCGAGTAAAAAGGCAGGCATTCGTAAACAGGTAAAAACACATATGCTACGGCATTCCTTTGCAACTCACCTATTAGAGCAAGGCACCGATTTAAGGGCAATTCAAACCTTATTAGGCCATAGTAGTTTAACCACAACACAGATTTACACACACGTGGCCAATAACATTATGAAAAC
>CAZGDC010000354.1:0-1717 GCA_964524405.1 uncultured Roseivirgaceae bacterium | reverse complement strand
GCTGCTATGTTTGGTAACCCAACCTATTATGTAGATTCATCCAAACCAAAAAGAGGTGCTATCCGCCAGCTACCTGGCACAGAAAAGGAAATAACTGCCTTGATTAAGCTATTAGATAAAAATGGATGGACTACGTCTGAAAAATTAGAATATGAAGCAACCGAAAATGCCATTAAGGCAATTAAAAGCCCAAAAATTTTCCATGTAGCAACACACGGCTTTTTTACACCAACCAAGCAAATAGAGCAAAATGCGGCAAGTGGCCAAAAAGAAATAACAGCATTGGAAAACCCATTATTAAGAACTGGTATTCTATTAACAGGTGCTGGAGATTTGCTTAATAAAACTGAGTATAATTATAACGCAGAAGATGGCATCCTAACTGCGTACGAAGCTATGAATATGAACCTCGACAATACCGATTTGGTAGTGCTTAGTGCCTGCGAAACAGGCCTTGGAGAAACTAGAATTGGTGAAGGAGTATATGGCTTACAGCGCGCTTTTATGGTTGCAGGTGCCAAAACACTTATTATGAGTATGTTTAAGGTGGATGATACCGCCACTCAAAAACTAATGGTTAATTTTTATACCAAATGGTTGGAAACAGGCAATAAACGGCAATCGTTTGTAGAAGCTAAAAAAGAATTAAGAAACGAGTATAAAGACCCTATTTATTGGGGTGCCTTTATTATGATTGGATTAGAGTAAAACATAATATTTGATGGCAATAGAAATTGAACGTAAGTTCTTAGTGGAAAACGATAATTGGAAACCTCATATAAGAAAAACCTATCGTATTAAACAAGGCTATCTTAATCTGGAAATTGAAAGAAGTGTAAGAATAAGAATTAAAGGAGATAAAGGATATATAACCATCAAAGGTGTAACCAATAATATTTCTCGGGCAGAGTTTGAATATGAGATACCTTTTGCCGATGCTGAAAAATTAATTAATTTGTGCGTCTCTCCTATAATAGAAAAAACTAGGCACGAAATTGTGTTGGAAGAAAACACATGGGAAATAGATGAATTTTATGGAGAAAATAAAGGACTTATTATTGCAGAACTGGAACTTAAATCGGAACAGCAAGAGTACAAAACACCTAATTGGCTAGGGGTAGAAGTATCTAACGATCCTCAGTATTATAATCTCAATTTAGTTACCAATCCATTTAATACGTGGAACCTAAAAAAACTAGACCCTCACTAGCTCCAAAATAGTAATTTCTGGCAAAATACCTACTCTGCCTGGGTAGCCAATAAACCCAAACCCACGGTTTACATAAATTTGTTGGTTTCCTTTTTGGTATAAATCGGCCCATTGATCGTACATATATTGGCTAGGCGACCAGCGAAAATTACCAATCTCTACGCCAAACTGAAACCCGTGGGTATGGCCTGCTAGCATTAAATCTATATCTGGGTGGTTGGGGCGCACTTGCATATCCCAATGGCTAGGATCGTGAGAAAGCAAAATTTTAGCTGCAACATCCTCCGTTCCTGCATACGTTTTATCTAGGTCGCCATATTTAGCAAAACGGCCTTTGCCCCAATTTTCAACCCCTAAAATTGCCAATTGCTCACCATCCACTGTAATAATTCTGTTTTCGTTGCGGAGTAAATTCCAGCCCATATCTTTATGCACTTTTACCATATCCTCAAAATTTTGCTGCTTGGCTTTGGGCGAAGCCCATTGTTTATAATCGCCATAATCGTG
>CAZGDC010000353.1:0-1720 GCA_964524405.1 uncultured Roseivirgaceae bacterium | reverse complement strand
TAGCCTCTTTTGTGGTTTCTAAAAATCAAAATTTATAGCTTGCGGATTTTAGGTATACGGAAAAAACAGTAGCAGCAAGTAGCTCAAGCCCTCTAGTAAAAATATTAGTGTTATATACACCTGCTGCAGAAGCAACGGGTCTGAACATGAGCGATTTAGCCAATACGGCAAGAGCTCAGTGGTTAACCGCGCAATTAAATAGTAATGTAATACCAAATTTAGAAATTACGGCTGTTGAAGCTTTTAATTTTGATGAAACTCCAGTTATAAAAGATGATGTTAACGACTTAAGAAATGATTCTAATGCCCAACAATTAAGAGATTTGCACGAAGCGGATATTGTTGTTCTTTTTACATAACATTGCTGGCAGGGTTTTTACAATAGGTCCTGATAGGGACGGTGCCTATGCCATAGTTGAAGTAGATTGTGCTACTTCACTTCATACTTTTGTGCACGAAGTAGGACATTTGTTTGGGGCAAGGCATAACATTAGTGCAGATGATACACCAGGTGATGCGCATGGGCATAATTGGAAGAAGGGTGTATGGCCTTTGCGGGAAGATTTAAAAACAATAATGAGCGTTAGACAAAATCACGACAGAATTACTTACTTTTCAAATCCATCGGTTTCTTATGAAGGAAAACCAACAGGTGTTACAGGAGTAAGCGATAATAGAAAAACCATTAATGCCAATGGCCAAATCGTTAGTGAATTTAAGTATTCTCAACCTAGCTTAGCTGTATATATTTATGGGCCTGGATTATCTGATGGAGGAGACCTATTGGGGTTTACAACAAGTGTAGCGAATGGGCAATCGCCATATTCCTATCAATGGTATGTTGATATTGGTGACGGTTTTTACCATTCATATACAACGAGTTCAATAGCTCTTACTATGCCAAACGATAATAACCTTGAAGTTAGAGTAACTGTTACCGATGCCAATGGAAATCAAGCAACAGATTATCATTTTGTCCAAAATTCTTTCCTCAATGGAGGCTGCACTGTATGCCCTGATAGCCGTGTTAATGATTCTAAAACTGAAACATTAAATGACGGGAATTCACTCTCTGCAAAACGTTTAGCCCTTTTTCCAAACCCTGCCAATAATTACTTACAGGTTTTGGCACCATTAAGTAACTTAAATAATGCAACTATAAGCATTATTGATAGTAAAGGTGCTCTTGTTCTTGTAAAAGAAGGATTGAGTTCTAATTCTGTTTTATTTAATATTTCTCAATTTAGAAAAGGTATTTACATAATAAAATATGTAAATAATAAAGAAATTCAATTTGTTAGATTTGTAAAAGAGTAGGCAAATGAAGAAATTAGTATTAGTTTTTATTTTATTTCCCATATTACTTTCTTGTAAGGAGGAAAGCCTTATTCCTGATGGCTATACGGGTAATGCAGAGGCTCTCAAAAATGGAGAAAAATGGGAAGCATTAGTTCGATTTGCAAAGAACAAACCATTTGATATTAGTTATGTTGTAATAATGGATATATATAATAGCCAAGGGTTTAATAGAGAAACGTTATATTTTTATAAAGTACAAAATCATTTTAATCCTCAAACTATATTCTTAACTAGTAATCGTACAGCAAATGACAGTACAGGTTCGAGGTATTTCACATCCATAGATGATGGAGATGTAGGAGGAGAGTATTACCTAAAATCCGCAAGCTATAAATTTTGATTTTTAGAAACCACAAAAGAG
>CAZGDC010000352.1:0-1726 GCA_964524405.1 uncultured Roseivirgaceae bacterium | reverse complement strand
GCATTCGATTTTTGACTTTTGTAATGCGTGGGTAGATTATTATGTATCGAGTTTACAGGGGCGAAAACGTATTGTTATTGATGTTGATGCAACAGACGACCCATCAACAAATGGCCTTGGTAATTGGTATTAACCCAGTGGCGGAGCATTGGCCGTTAGTGAATGACTATTACAACTATAGGTATTCAACTGCAAAATTATACAAAATGGGTATAAATGGGTTTTGATGTATGTGAATGGGGGGTGTGTTTCGTGAGGACACGAACCATGGAAAAGGAATGGAAACTTACAAGATATTAATTTGGGTTCATCCTTTTCTTGGTATAACCCGGGTTTTGGCAGCATTTCTTATCTTAATTGCAGGTTTACACATAAATTGTATTTTTACAAACCTCAACCTTTGGTATTAAGCTATAAAATAACGTATGTTCAATTTTTTAAAAGCCCCTAAAGCAACACAACGCTTACCCGAAAACAAAATAGACGAAACTTACCATAGGTATCGATGGCAGGTTTTTATAGGAATTTTTGTGGGATATGCAGGGTATTATTTTATTCGAAAAAACTTTGCATTGGCCATTCCTGATTTAATTCAGGAAGGTTTTACAAAAACAGAACTGGGGTTTGCACTATCATTTTTAGCCATTTCGTATGGGGTTAGCAAATTTTTAATGGGCAATCTTTCTGATCGAAGCAATGTAAAGTATTTTATGCCCTTGGGCTTATTGCTTTCTGCTCTGGTAATGATATTTATGGGCGTAGTGCCTGTGGCAACTAGTACAGTGCTTATTATGTCGGTGTTGTTATTTTTAAATGGTTGGTTTCAAGGTATGGGTTGGCCACCATCGGGTAAAAGCATGGTGTATTGGTTTTCATTAACGGAAAGAGGCACCAAAATGTCGGTGTGGAATGTGGCCCACAATATTGGAGGAGCATTAATGCCCATTTTAGCTATTCTAGGAGTAGAACTATTTAATGATTGGCACGCCAAGTTTTATTTTCCAGGTATGATTGCCCTCGTGGTAGCCATCATTATCTTTTTTCTTTTAAAAGATACGCCTAAATCCGAAGGTTTGCCCTCCATTGAGGAATGGAAAAAAGATTACCCCGATGATTACGTTGTAAAAACAAAAGAGGAAGAAGATAAAGAGCCAACGGCCATGGAAATTTTTACCGAGCATATTTTACCTAATAAACTATTATGGTCGATTGCCTTTGCTAATGCCTTTGTGTATTTGGTAAGGTATGGCATTCAAGATTGGGCACCTACTTATCTTATTGAAGTAAAAGGTTTTACAGAGTCGGAAAGTAGCTGGGCGTATTCAATGTACGAAATTGCGGCTATTCCGGGCACTTTAATTAGTGGCTGGTTAAGCGATAAAGTGTTTAAAGGGAGACGCGCTCCGGTAAGCATTATATATATGGCACTTATTGTGGTAGCTATTTTTGTGTATTGGCAAAACCCAGTAGGGCATGCTTTTATTGATTATTTCTGTTTAATATCCATTGGGTTTTTAATTTATGGGCCCGTTATGTTAATTGGTGTGCATGCCCTCGACCTTGTTAAAAAGGAGGCCGCAGGAACAGCCGCAGGGCTAACGGGTCTGTTTGGCTATTTTTTAGGTACTTCTATTTTAGCCAATATGCTAGGAGGTTATATAATTGAACGCTTCGATTGGAACGGGTATTTTATATTAATGATGGGGGCAAGTGTAATAGCTATTGG
>CAZGDC010000351.1:0-1736 GCA_964524405.1 uncultured Roseivirgaceae bacterium | reverse complement strand
GCTATGCGCCTGTTACTACGCCTTGAATACGAACAAAAATCTTGCCCAATATTGGGCGTTTATTTCTAGCTCCTTCATCATATCTGCCGCAATGTATCGACAATTTTTTCACAAGCTTTACCATTCCCATAAGGGTTATGTGCTTTAGACATACGTGCATACATTATCTTGTCCATAAGAACGTTTTCAACACCACTTACGATTTTTTCTTTGTCCGTACCGACTAATAAAACGGTACCTGCTTCTATTGCTTCCGGTCGTTCGGTAACTTCCCGCATAACCAGTACTGGCTTACCTAAAGAAGGACCTTCTTCCTGAATGCCACCAGAATCAGTCAGAATTAAATCACATTGATTCATCATCCAGACAAAGGGCTGATAATCTAATGGATCGATGAGAAACACGTTATTTAAATCGTCAAGTATTTGGTAAACTGGTTTTTGTACATTGGGGTTTAAGTGCACCGGGTAAACAAGATCCCAATCTGGGTGATTTGAAGCAAGCTGCTTGATAGCATTGCACAAGTCGATAAACCCTTGACCAAAGTTCTCTCTTCTATGCCCAGTAATGAGTATCAGTTTCCTACTAGGATCCGTCACAGTTTGATATAGGGACTCTCCAAAGTAATGTTGCCATTGTTGCAGAGGCAAGTTAGTCACTTTATCTCTGACAATTAACAATGCATCTATAACAGTATTGCCCGTTACAATAATATTTGATTCTGCCACCCCTTCGGCCAGTAGGTTATTTTTTGATAAGGCAGTTGGAGCAAAATGAAAATCGGTGATGCGTCCCACTAAGGTACGGTTAGCTTCTTCAGGGAAAGGTGCGCGCAGGTTACCTGTTCTTAAGCCCGCTTCTATATGGCCCACCTTGATATTTTCATAAAACGCAGCAAGGCCGGCAGCAAAACAGGTCGTAGTATCTCCATGAACCAAAACAATATCAGGCTTAGCTTCTCTTAAAACATTTCTTAGCCCTAATAGAACTTTTGAAGTAATATCAAATAGGTCTTGATTAGGTGCCATTAAGTCTAAATCATAATCAGGCCGTATTTGAAATAAATTTAAAACTTGATCTAACATTTGCCTATGCTGTGCGGTAACACAAACAATGGATTCTATGCATTCTGAATTTTGCAATGCCAACACTACAGGGGCCATTTTAATAGCTTCAGGCCGTGTTCCAAATACCGATAAGACTTTCTTAGTCATTATTTATAACTTCATTTTTACGTTTCACTCAGATTCTAGAAATAGAATCAAAGGGTTAAAATCCATATTAATTAAAAGCACACTTAAAATAATTGTATGTATTCTCAAAAAATATAATTAATATTGCTTTTGTCCTATAAAAATCTCCTTAAAAACACTATAGAGCGGGCGCATAAATTAAATCTATATCATAAATACATGTGGTTATGATTTATTACTGATTTTGTATTTTGTAAATAAGCTTTTCAATCGGTGGTAAGTCATTGAAATTCGTATTTTTCCAATAGATAACCGCTTATTTTTATCATTATTCACAAATATTTACAATCACAAAAATCTATATCAAACTAATATTTATAGTGTTTTTAAATTTATGCGCCCGCTCTATAGCCATACCACCAACAAACATCCTAGTGTGTGAACGAAATTTCAAATTATTCCTTTACTTGAGTATAACCCAATGACTCACACTCGATGTTCCAGTTTCCAGCTATATCTGGGCTTGAAGGCACCTAGATTTTG
>CAZGDC010000350.1:0-1740 GCA_964524405.1 uncultured Roseivirgaceae bacterium | reverse complement strand
CCAATAAAGCATAGCCCCTGCGAATCTCTTTTTTCTGCTGTAATTAACTCCTGTTCTCTAGCAATTTTTCTTACTTCTGGTTTTGTTAATGCTCCAATTGGAAAAAGTGATTGAGCTAATTGTGCTTGGCTTAGTTGGCATAAAAAATAGCTTTGGTCTTTATTATTATCCTTGCCAGCAAGCAATCTATAAATTGTTTTACCACCTTTTTCAATAGAATCTTTACGGCAATAATGGCCTGTGGCCACAAAATCTGCATTTAGCTTGAGGGCGGTATCCAAAAAAACACTAAACTTAATTTCACGGTTGCAAAGCACATCAGGATTGGGAGTCCTCCCTTGTTTATACTCCTCAAACATATAATCCACAATTTGTTTTTTATACTGCTTGCTAAAATCAATGGTTTGAAAGGGGATACCCAGTTTTTCGGCTACAATCATAGCGTCATTAGCATCGTCTAACCAAGGGCACTCATCGCTAATGGTCACAGAGTCATCGTGCCAATTTTTCATAAAAATGCCGATTACATCATACCCTTGTTCTTTTAAAAGGTATGCTGCTACACTTGAATCTACTCCGCCTGATAAACCTACAACTACTCGTTTTGCCATTTGCCTGCAAAAGTAGCAAGTTGATGATGAATTATAGTAAATACTATTAGCTCAATACTATCCTACTCAATACTATTTTTTACCTTTGCGCGATGTTAGAAAAGATTCTTATCCTTGATTTTGGATCTCAGTACACACAGCTTATTGCTAGGCGCGTGCGAGAGCTAAATGTTTTTTGTGAAATCCATCCATTTAATAAAATTCCTATTGATTTATCGGATGTTAAAGGAGTGATTTATTCGGGAAGTCCATTTTCGGTAAGGGCAGAAGATAGCCCAAGGTTAAACACAACACAATTTAGCAAAATTCCTTTATTAGGGGTTTGTTATGGAGCACAGCTAATGGCTCAAGCCGAAGGAGGTATTGTAGAAGCTTCTACCACTCGCGAGTATGGCAGAGCTAATTTGAGCGAAATTGATTCGGCTGATGAATTGATGAAAGGAGTAAATTTAAACTCGCAAGTGTGGATGTCGCACGGTGATACCATTACTAATTTACCTAAAAACTTTAAAATTATTGCTTCTACCGAATCGGTAAAAGTAGCCGCTTATAAAGTAACGGGCGAAAGCAGATATGGCATTCAATTTCACCCAGAAGTTACCCACTCAACGGACGGGTTGCAAATTATCAAAAATTTTGTGATTACTATATGTGGCTGTAGCCAAGATTGGACGCCCAATCATTTTGCAGACACTTCGGTAAGTGAGTTAAAAGAAAAAATAGGAGCTGATAAAGTAATACTTGGCCTTTCTGGCGGGGTTGACTCTACCGTTGCCGCTATGCTTTTGCATAATGCTATTGGAGCGCAGTTGCACTGTATTTTTGTTGACAATGGACTGCTTCGAAAAAACGAATTTGAATCTGTATTAGATTCGTATAATGGCATGGGGCTTAATGTAAAAGGGGTTGATTCTAAAGCGAAGTTCTATAAAGCATTGGAAGGCTTAAAAGATCCTGAGGCTAAAAGAAAAGCCATTGGTAAAACCTTTATAGAGGTTTTTGATGAAGAGGCTCATAAAATTGAAAATGTAAAATGGTTGGGGCAAGGCACAATTTACCCCGATGTAATTGAATCTGTTTCTGCAACAGGAGGCCCTTCTGCTACTATTAAATCGCACCATAATGTAGG
>CAZGDC010000349.1:0-1747 GCA_964524405.1 uncultured Roseivirgaceae bacterium | reverse complement strand
GTTTCCTTAACTACTTCGATTACGGTTAATGAATGATAATGCTCGTTAGCACCTTCTTTTTTCTTCTTCTTTTTAAAAAATCCAAATGGCATTATTACTATTTTTATAAGTTTAACCAGTATGAAAACTTTACAACTAATGCTCTATTTTTAACCGTAAAATCTGCTGGAAAATAATTATCAGTATATACAATAAACAAATCCGAAACAGGTGCAAACCGCCATTGAAAACGCATGTTAATATTTATGTTATCTGCCTGTTCATTATATTGCACAAAAGTAGTAAGGAATAAGTTATTTGTAAAGGTTAAATCTATTCGTGGACCAATAAGCCAAAATTTTGTGCTGTTATAGGGTTCTGGCAAATTAACATCATTATAAATGGCCTGCACAAAAATACTGCCATAAGGCCTAAACCGATAGCCTATCTCTGTAGTTGCACTTAGTCTTTTTCCATTATAAAAACCTCCATATTCTGTGGCTACCGAATAACTAAATGCGGGTCTATTATCTGAGGCAAACCTTATTCTAGCAAAATTCCATGTATAATCTGTACCTGCAGGCAAGGGTTCTCCTCCTGTTCGTGTGGGGTCAAAATCTCTAAACAAATGGGTAAACTGCTGATTAACAGATGCTGACAGTCGGCTTGTGTTAATAAAAGCAAAATCAACACTGCCGCTGGCCGATCTATCGCCCAACGGCCCATTGGGTATTAATGTGTAAGTAAGGGCAACACCTGGCCGAATGGTAACTATTGATTTTGCTTTAGGATAAATAATATACTGTGTTCTAAAACTACCCATCCTAAATACTCCTTTACGGGGCACAAAACCTAGTTCGGCATTATAGCCCTCGCCTATATAATTATGAAAATAATTAATAGACCAATGCCGTGTATTATAGCCTATAAAAGCACCGTGTGCAATCGCATTTTTCTTTTTAGTAGGATCGAACGAGGCATGAAGATATATGTTGGCATTCCATTTATTATCTAGTGTAGCAAAATTAAAATCGATGCCCGCTACCCTATTAAAGGCCGAAGTAGCATTTGTTGTGTCGGTAGCATCGTGTTGAACGGCTTGCCTATTAATAAATATAGCACCAATATTAGACCGAGACCACAGTTGGCGTTGAATAACTGCGGCCGTATAATTTTGACCTGAAAGGTTATGCCCCCCAGTCAAATTTTCGGCTCCTGGCAACACACTTCCTTTACGAGCTGCTGTTTGCATATTTAACAAGCCCATACGCCAATTTTCATTTATTCTGCCACTTAATCGCGCACCAAAAATAATAGGAACCGAAACACTATTCCCGCTAGTATCTCTAGCAATGCCGATTCTTCTACTAAAAAAAGGGCGTGAAGGTGGAAACCCTGACCGTGCATACAAATCACTGTTTTCCAAAAAAAACTGCCTTCTTTCTGGAAAAAACAACTCGAATCTATCGAGGTTCACAATTTGCTGATCTACTTCCACTTGCGAAAAATCAGGGTTTATAGTTAGGTCTAACATTAACGAAGATGTTACTGCTATTTTTGCATCTAACCCTACTTTTGCTAATGGCTTATAATCAGTACCTGCCTCATTGTCTTTTGTAGCTTGCCCTAATACAAAAGGGATAACCGCAATATTTGGTTTAGGAGCCGGAGGAGGCTCGTTCCATACTAATTTACCTGCAAAGGCTAAATTAGTAGTTCTAAATTGCTGTGGCACGGCTGTCCAGCTCGAAACTTCATTGTTTTTTAC
>CAZGDC010000348.1:0-1752 GCA_964524405.1 uncultured Roseivirgaceae bacterium | reverse complement strand
GTTAATGTACAAGCTGGTTGAGTGTCTTTTTTTAGATTATAAGTTTTTTTATCTATTGCTTGTTTATTAAAAGGAGTCTCCTTACAAGGTGTCACTTCAGTACCGTCCACGCTGTTAAGTATTAACGGTTCTCCTGTTTTAATGTTTATTCCACTAGTAAGAAATACTTTGTTATTGACTAGGTTTGTTTGTAAATTGACTGTTTGTTGTAGTGCTTTTTCTGTGTCTAGAGTGGCTGCTTTTACTTCAGGCGTTTTGGTATTTGTTTGAGGTGCTTTTACTTTTTCTATTGATGTTGTTGGATTTTTTTGCTTATCATCACAAGCAAACAATAAAGTACATGTCATTAAATATATTATTGTTTTTCTTAACATTTTCTTTTCCTCATTGTTTTAAATAAAAACTGGACGTGAAATATAAAACCTTAATAGGTTACATTAAGTTTGAAAAATAGTTCTCGTTCAGGGGTAAATGGACTTAACTGGGGGCCGCTGGCATCAAAGGTACTGGTATAACGAAAGCTATTATTAAATACATTTCTAACTTCAAGGCTTATAGATCCAATTCTATTTGGTAACCGAAAACCAATTGAAGTATTAAATAACCAAAAGCTTTCATTATATGTTTCCAAGCTATTTTGAACGTTGGCATATTCAGTTTCCTGATTAATAAAAGTTCCAGTGATTTTGGAAAAAAGACTCTTTGTATGATAGAGGTTAAGAGAAAGAGGTATTTGATGTGTTGCTAACCTTCTGGGGTTGTTAGGATTAACCACATTTTCTGTATGGCCTCTGTGGAATCCATTAAATTTATATTGAGAACTTAATGTTATCCAATTGGCAGGAGCCCAATGGAGGTAAGCTAAATGGGAAGACTCATTCCGTTCTTGGTATACGGCTCTATCATTAGCAATAATTGGCTGGCTTGTTTCTCGCCAAGTAATTTCCCCACCAAGGTAAATAGACTTAAAAGGATGGTAGTCAACCCCAAAAGTATAATTCCAAGCCGTTGTTCCATTAGTACTATCGAATAATTGGTTAAACCCCGCTATTTGTGTTGGTTCAATTGTTTGGTTAATTGTGAGCGGACGTTTTAGGGTGCGAAAAACAGCCCCACGGAAAGTTAATTCTTGTAATGGAGCCCAGATTAGCCCCGTTTTTGGGTTAAGCTGACTTTTATTAATTAAACCGTTATTGTACAAATCATAGCTAAGGCCTAAAACTGTAGTTAAGCTTTTTGTTATTTTTAAGTGGGAGTAAATATAACCATTATAGAAAGTTGTTTCTTTATGAGTTGTTTTGTTTACGGGTATGCCTGTAGTGAAATCTGACCTTTCAAAAAAAGGAAAAAGTGGTGCAAAGACTTCATCTAATGTATCTGTTCTTGTTGTTACTAAATCAACACTATCGAGGTTTAAAAAGCCGAAACCAGTAATTATATTAAATGATTTTGGGTGGAATAAATATTGACCTTCAAGTTGATACCCCGATTCTTCTATACCAGATTGTGAATGCTTTGTTTTAGTTTTTTCTAGCCTAGAAGAAGGGAGAAATAAAGGAGATATTGTGGGAGGGAGTACTGTGTTATTGCTACTTACTTCATTTATTTCACTTAGAAAAGCAGAAAAAATAAAGTCTTGATCAGAAGAAACTTTATAATGTAGCCCGAATCGAGCGGTATCTTTATCAATAGATTGCCTAAGGCTTTCCTGATGAAAATTATTTGAGTTTAATGGAACATCACCAGCGGTAA
>CAZGDC010000347.1:0-1754 GCA_964524405.1 uncultured Roseivirgaceae bacterium | reverse complement strand
TTACCGCTGGTGATGTTCCATTAAACTCAAATAATTTTCATCAGGAAAGCCTTAGACAATCTATTGATAAAGATACCGCTCGATTCGGACTGCATTATAAAGTTTCTACTGATCAGGACTTTATTTTTTCTGCTTTTCTAACTGAAATAAATGAAGTAAATAGCAGTAATACAAAATTTCCCACCACAATATCCCCCTTACCATTTCTCCAGCCTTCTTGGCTAGAAACAACTGAAACAAAGCATTCAAAATCTTTTATTGAAGAATCAGGGTACCAACTTGAAGGCCAATACTTATTCCACCCAAGGTCATTCAATATAATTGCTGGTTTCGGTTTTTTAAATTTTGATAGTGTTGATTTAGTAACAACAAGAACAGATACATTAGATGAAGTCTTTGCTCCACTTTTGCCATTTATTGAAAGATCAGATTTCACTACAGGTATACCCGTAAACAAAACAATTCATCAAAAAACAACTTTCAATAACGGTTATATTTATTCTCACCTAAAAATAACAAAAAGCTTAACTTCAATTTTAGGTCTTAGCTATGGCGTATACAATGATGGTTTAATTAATAAAAGTCAGTTTAGCCCTAAAACGGGGCTAATATGGACCCCATTACAAGAATTAACTTTCCGTGGTGCTGCTTTTCGCACCCTAAAACGTCCGCTCGCAACTAACCAAACAATTGAACCAACACAAATAGCGGGGTTTAACCAATTATTCGACAGTACCAATGGAACAACGGCTTGGAATTATACTTTTGGAATTGACTATCACCCTTTTAAGTCCCTTTACCTTGGTGGAGAAATTACTTGGCGAGAAACAAGCCAGCCAATTATTGCTAATGATAGAGCCGTATACCAAGAACGGAATGAATCTTCCCATTTAGCTTACCTCCATTGGGCGCCAGCCAATTGGATAACATTAACTTCCCAATATAAATTTGATGAATTTCACAGAAGTCATACAGTAAATGAAGTTAGCCTCAACAACCCCAGAAAGGTAGCAACACACCAAATTCCCCTTTCTCTTAATATCTATCATACCAATAGTCTTTTTTCCAAAATCACTGGAACTTTTATTAATCAGAAAGTTGAATATGCCAATACTCAAAATAGCTTAGATACAAAAAATGAACGCTTTTGGTTATTTAATACCTCTATTGGTTTTCGTTTACCAAAAAGAATCGGATCTATAAGTCTTGAAGTTAGAAATTTATTTAATAATAGTTTTCGTTATACCAGTACATTTGATGCCAGTGGCCCCCAGTTAAGTCCATTTACCCCTGAACGAGAAATATTTTTTAAGCTTAACCTAACCTATTAAGGTTTAACTTTTCACGTCCAGGTTTTATTAAAACAATTAGGAAAAGGAAAAGAAAATGTTAAGAAAAACAATAATATATTTAATGACATGTACTTTATTGTTTGCTTGTGATGATAAGCAAAAAAGTCCAACAACATCAATAGATAAAGCACCTCAAACAAACACTAAAACGCCTGAAGAAAAGGCACTCAACCTAGATGTAAAAAAAGCACTACAACAAACAGTTAATCTACAAACAAACCTAGTAAATAACAAAGTATTTCTTACTAGTGGAATAAACATTAAAACAGGAGAACCTTTAATACTTAACAGCGTGGACGGTATTGAAGTGACACCTTGTAAGGAGACTCCTTTTAATAAAAAACCAGTAGATAAAAAAACTTATAATCTAAAAAAAGACACTCAACCAGCTTGTACATTAAC
>CAZGDC010000346.1:0-1762 GCA_964524405.1 uncultured Roseivirgaceae bacterium | reverse complement strand
GACATTCTATCCTTGGCCAAAATAACAGTTTGGCGTTGAAATGTGTAAGGATTAAACGTATCTACTTTAACATACACAATGCCTCTACCAACCGCTAATGCGGTGTTTGCCGCGAGCGTCCAAGGGGTGGTAGTCCAAGCTAAAATATAATCGCTTTCAGTTCCTTCGATTTTAAATTGAGCAACTGCGGTGGTGTCTTTTACATCTCGGTAAGTACCAGGTTGGTTTAGCTCGTGGCTGCTTAGCCCTGTGCCTGCTGCGGGCGAGTAAGGCTGAATGGTAAAGCCCTTATATAGTAAGCCTTTATCGTAGAATTTTTTAAGCAGACTCCACACGCTTTCCATATAATTGGGTTCGAAGGTAACGTAAGGGTTATCCAAATCAACCCAATAGCCCATTTTTTCCGTTAGGTCGTCCCATTCGCCTTTATACTTCATTACCGCCTCACGGCATTTTTGGTTGTATTCTTCAACCGAAATTTTAGTACCAATGTCAACCTTGGTAATGCCTAGCTCCTTTTCAACTTGTAGTTCAACGGGCAGGCCATGGGTATCCCAGCCGCCTTTACGTTTTACTTGAAACCCTTTTAGTGTTTTGTATCTGCAAAAAATATCTTTAACCGCACGCGCCATTACATGATGAATTCCTGGCGTGCCATTGGCGGAGGGAGGGCCTTCATAAAAAGTAAAAACAGGATTGCCTTCTCTGCTTTCTACCGATTTTTCAAATACATTATTCTCCTTCCATATATGGAGTATATTTGTTGCCATTTCGGCATAGTTTATCCCTTTATGTTCTTTGTATTTCATTACTGAAACAACTTATTTAGTCTGATTAATTGATTTTTTTTGTTGACCGTTTTCGGCAACTTTTATTTTATCCAATTCAAGTTCTTCATCATCATTATAAAAGCCATCGTACTCTTCAATAATGGGGTGCCTACCCGATTTTCTATGGTTACTATCAAACGTAATAAGTAACGAAGGCAATACAATTAAATTGGTAAACATAGCGATAAGTAATGTTATTGAAGTTAAAAAGCCCAGTGCTTGTGTGCCACCAAATTCTGATGCGGTAAAAATAACAAAGCCTGCAAAAAGTACAATGGCTGTATAAATCATGCTGGTGCCTGTTTCTTGCATGCTTAAGTCGATGGCTTTTTTAACGTTAAAGTTATTGGCATAAAGTTCTTGTCTATATTTAGCCAAAAAGTGTATGGCATTATCTACTGAAATTCCAAAAGCAATGCTAAATATGATGGCAGTACTTGGTTTTAAAGGTATGCCCATATAGCCCATTAAACCAGCCGTCATTAGTAACGGAATTACATTGGGTACTAAGGATAAAATAATCATTCGTACGTTACGAAAAAGTACGCCCATTATTATGGATATAATAAGGAATGCAAGCACAAAACTCATTTTTAGATTGTCAATTAAAAAGGAGTTGCCTTTAATAAAAAGCAGGGTTGTGCCAGTAATGCTAGCCGTTATTTTAGTGTCTTTAAAAATTTCTTCTTGCTTAGGCCTAATTACATTATTGATTAAAGAATCCATTTTGGTAGAACCAATGTCTTTAATTTTAAGTGATATTCTAATTTTTTGACCTGTAGAATCAACAAAGGAATTGAGTAAGCCCGCACTGTCTTCTTGATTTTTAAGGTAGTTGAGAATAAAATTCTTTTCTTGGTTGTTTTTTGGCAGGTCGTATCGTTTAGGGTTGCCATTAAAATAGGCTTGACGAGCTGCTTTAATAAATGATA
>CAZGDC010000345.1:0-1763 GCA_964524405.1 uncultured Roseivirgaceae bacterium | reverse complement strand
TAAAAAAAGCAGTTTAACCCGTTTACCTATAAGAACAAAATAAGTTGATTCCATTCCCTATCTAAAAATATAAAGTACTTTTAACTTAATGAAGAATAAAGACATAATAAAACTACTTAGTACTACTGCTGCCTTTATGGAGCTTCATAATAAAAATGATTTTAAAATTAAAAGCTATACCAATGCCATCTATAATTTAGAACGAATAGATAAAAAACTAAAGCACCTATCATTGGTAGAGCTTGAAACTATAGAAGGCGTAGGCAAACATATTGCAAAGGCCATTGATGAAATAAATTCTACTCAATCATACGCTACGCTTGAAACCCTAAAAAGTAACACGCCTTTAGGGCTTCAAAAACTATTAAAATTTAGAGGGCTGGGTGTTAAAAAAATAAAAACGCTTTGGAGCGAATTGGGTATTGAAGATGCCACTTCTTTAGAAAAAGCTATTGACGAAGGTTTACTTAAAAAACTAAAAGGGTTTGGAGATAAAACCATTAGTAACATTAGTGAGATTTTAGTTTTTGCAAAAGAATCAGAAGGATTTTTACATTATGCAGATGCGGAGCGGCTAGCCACCCAAATTAAACGGAAGATAGAAGGCCAAATACCTCAGGTAAAAATTGAATTTGTTGGTAAATTAAGACGAAAGTGGGAGGTAATAAATCAACTTGAATTTGTTATTTCTGCTAACAGCCCAATGATTGTTGATAAAACATTAATGCGTTTTAATGAATTAGAAAAAGCACCTTCAAAATCAGGGTTATTTACTTGGCGTGGAAAGACTGTATCCGAAGAGTCGATTGAGGTCATTTTTTATTTTTCGAGTCAAGAAAAATTCTTTTCAACAATGTTGTTAAAAACGGGGGTTCAAACGCATCTTACGCACCAGTTTAAAGAAGGCTCCTTGTTAAAAATGGCTGAATCAACATCTTTTAGTTCAGAAAAAGAAATATACGAAGCACTAAATATTGCCTATTGCCCACCCGAAATAAGAGAGGGGTCTTGGGAATTAGCTTTAGCTGAAAAAAAAGAACTGCCTGAATTGGTAGAGATGGATGACATTACGGGTGCACTCCATAACCACTCCAAATACAGCGATGGGGAAAATACACTAGAAGAAATGGCTGCATTTTGCCAACAACAAGGGTATCAATATTTAGGCATTAGCGACCACAGCAAAGCCACTAGTTTTTATGCCAATGGCATGTTTGAGGAAACCGTAAAAAAGCAACATATAGAAATTGAGGCACTCAATAAAAAGATAAGCCCTTTTAAAATTTTTAAAGGCATTGAAGCTGATATTTTAGCAGATGGATCTTTGGATTATGATAATGAAACATTGGCTTCATTCGATTTTGTAGTGGCCTCCATTCACTCAGGGTTAAGTATGGATATAACCAAAGCTACCAATCGGCTATTAATGGCTATTGCCAACCCCTACACTACTATGTTGGGCCATATAACCGGCAGACTCTTGCTGATTAGAAAAGGATACCCCATAGATCATAAAACAGTGATTGATGCTTGTGCCAAATATGGAGTAATTATTGAAATTAACGCACACCCAAAACGATTGGATATAGATTGGCGTTGGATTAATTATGCTTTAGAACAAGGGGTAATTTTAAGCATTAACCCAGATGCACATGCCACTGATGGGTTTAAAGACATGTATTATGGTGTTTGTGTTGGCAGAAAAGGAGGGCTAACAAAAGAACAAACATTTAATACGTGGCCAGTAAATAAGATTGAAACTT
>CAZGDC010000344.1:0-1772 GCA_964524405.1 uncultured Roseivirgaceae bacterium | reverse complement strand
AATTGGATTTAAAATGGGTATTCGTTTTTAGCTATTACATAATCAGCTACTCTTCTACGTGTATCTTTTACATTAAAAGGCTCTTCTTTTGTAAATCGTTTTAGCCCCATTAGCATCATACGCATTTCGTCTCCTTCGGCAAAAGCATAAATGGCTTCACGCCCTGCCCTACCAATAGCTTCCATAGCATTATGCAAAAATATTTTAGCCATATCAATCTGTATTTTACAAGCATCTTCTCCTTTTATTCCAACAAGTTTTTCCACTCTAAGTATAACCGATTCAGCCACATAGCCTTCAATCATCATATCGGCCATATTCATTAATATTTCTTGCTCATCAGATAGGTTTGCCATTAATTTTTGAACGGCTCCACCTGCTACCATCAATCCTGCTTTTTTAAGGTTAGATAAGTATTTTTTCTCTTTACCAAATAAAGAATCATCAATGGTTGCACTCATATCAGGAATAGACATTAGTTCTCCTACCACTTTTTGTGCAGGGCCCATTAAATCAAGTGTTCCTTTCATTGCACGCTTCAACATCATATCGATGGTTAGCATACGATTAATTTCGTTGGTACCTTCAAATATTCGGTTAATTCGAGCGTCTCTGTAGGGTCTTTCAAAAGGGGCATCGGCAGAGTAGCCCATGCCACCGGCAATTTGTAAAGCTTCATCTACTGTAAAATCTAATACTTCGGAACCATGTACTTTAAGCATAGCACATTCAATGGCAAATTCTTCCAATGATTTTAAACGTGCTTGCCCAGGCTCCATGCCTTCAGCAATAAAGGCATCATTGGCGTCATCTATATTTTGCCCTGCACGGTAATGTGCTGATTCAGATGCATAAATTCTGCTAGTCATTTCTGCTATTTTATATTTAATAGCACCAAATTCGGTTAGCGATTTCCCAAATTGTTTACGGTCGTTACCATATTTAATACCTTCTGTTAAAGCAGCTTTAGAACCCCCTAATGCAGCAGCACCTAATTTAATACGGCCAATATTTAATATATTTACAGCAATCTTAAATCCATTTTGTCGTTCAGAAAGCAGGTTTTCTGCAGGCACCTTGCAATCATTAAAAAACACCTGACGAGTAGAAGATCCTTTGATACCTAATTTTTTCTCTTCTTCGTTCATGGTAATACCACCAAACGATTTTTCAACAATAAATGCGGATAGATTTTTATCATCTTCAATTTTGGCAAATACGATAAAAATATCGGCAAACCCACCGTTGGTTATCCACATTTTTTGACCTGTTAGCAAATAATGCTTGCCGTCATCAGTAAGTACCGCTTTGGTTTTTCCAGAGTTTGCATCCGACCCTGAATCAGGCTCAGTTAAGCAATAGGCAGCTTTCCACTCACCTGTAGCCAATTTAGTTACGTATTTTTGTTTTTGGGCTTTGTTGCCATAATATAGAATTGGCAGTGTGCCGATACCCGTATGTGCCGAAAGTGCCACCGCAAACGAAAACCCTTTACCTGTAACTTCCGATACTAACATGGTGGTGTTAAAATTCATGCCAAATCCACCAAATTCTTCAGGAATCGAAGTGCCTAATAAACCTAGTTCTCCTGCTTTATCTAATAAATCAGGAATAAGTTCTGGATATTTCTGAGAATCTATATCGTCTAATTTTGGAAATACTTCTGTGTCGATAAAATCCTCACAAGTTTGAGCAATCATTTTTTGCTCTTCATTCCATTCTTCTGGGATAAAGATGTCTTTTGCTTCTACATCTCTAATTAAAAACTCTCC
>CAZGDC010000343.1:0-1786 GCA_964524405.1 uncultured Roseivirgaceae bacterium | reverse complement strand
AAGCAACTTATATTTATAACCGTATTATTAAGCTCAGTAACACTTTTGAGTTGTAATGCACAAAGCAATAAAATGGAAGATAAAGCATTTAAAGTAACAAAAACGGACAGCGAATGGAAAACGGAGCTATCTCCAGAAGAATACCGTATATTAAGAGAAAAAGGCACAGAAATTGCTTTTACTGGCAAGTATTGGGAGAATCATAAAGATGGCATCTATCATTGTGCTGGCTGTAATACCCCTTTGTTTAAATCAGACACTAAATTCAAATCAGGCTCAGGATGGCCAAGTTTTTGGAAACCTTTAAACGAAAAAAATGTAAAGGTTGTTATTGACAAATCACACGGCATGGTTCGTGAGGAGCTTGTATGCGGGGTTTGCGGTGGCCATTTAGGGCACGTATTTAACGATGGCCCCAAACCAACAGGGTTACGCTATTGCATCAATTCGGCTTCGTTAGACTTTGAGCAGAAAGGTAAGCAGTAATACCCTTAGGGGTTGTGAAGAAATAAACGATACATTTTCGTTCTTTTACATGGTATAAACAGCTGCGTTAATATTCATTCCGGCACCTACTGAAGCAAATATGATTTTATCTCCTTTATGTAGTTGGTGGCCATCTACTTTACCTTGCAGAATAAGATCTAACAAAGTAGGAATGGTAGCTACCGAGGAATTGCCTAAATATTCTATCGTCATTGGCATAACACCCTCTAGCACAGGCAAATCATACAGTTTATAAAGTCGCTCAATAATGGCATCATCCATTTTACCGTTGGCTTGATGAATCAATATTTTTTTTATGTCACCAAGGTCGGTATTGCTTTTTTCTAAACAGGCTTTAATTGCCATTGGAACGGTTTCTAATGCATATTGATACAATTTTCGCCCATTCATTTTAAGGTATGGATTACCCACACAGCCATTGTTATTATTATATGATTTACCCATAAAAAGCATATTGGCATGGGTAAACGTATCTGATCTTGTTTTATGGGCTAATATTCCTATTGGCGTTTTGCTTTCTTTAGCCTCCAAAATAATGGCTCCAGCACCATCTGCATAAATCATACTATCTCTATCGTGTGGATCGCACACTCTTGAGAGCACATCAGCACCTATTACTAATACTTTTTTTGCATCACCCGATTTTATAAAATAATCGGCCTGAATAACAGCTTGCAACCAACCTGGGCAACCAAAAGGAAGGTCATACGCCACGGCATACGGATTTTTGATTTTTAACTTATACTTTACCCTAGCCGCCAAACTGGGCACTATATCTATTAAGTTATTTTCCACCGTTACATCGCCAAAATTATGGGCCACAATTACATAATCCAGCTCTTCTTGATTAATGCCAGAAGATTTAATTGCATTTTTGGCAGCTAAAGCACCTATGTCAGACGTAACCAAATCATCCGTTACATAACGCCTTTCTGCAATGGTGGTAATTTCTTCAAATTTAGCAATTACATCAACATTGTTTTTTTGAAGCTTAACGCCATCTTTCTCGTAAAAATCGTACGAGAGAAAATTCTCATTTTTTATTACTTGCGTTGGAATATAATTGCCTGTTCCAGTAATCACACTATAAATAGCCATACCTATAATATTAAGATAGTAAAAAATAGCCTTTCAGGTCGAAGTGCGAGTCGAACAAAAGAGCAAAAAAATATTTTAGCGAAAGTACGCTAGCTAGTTCAATTATTTATTTTTTAGCAAAATATTCTTTAAATATCAATTAATGCTACTACAAAATCATTGGATAGTCTAAGTATCCTTT
>CAZGDC010000342.1:0-1809 GCA_964524405.1 uncultured Roseivirgaceae bacterium | reverse complement strand
TTTTGAATATTTTCTATTCGAACTTGTTTATCTTGCGCCGCTAATAGATCTTTTAGGGCTTCCTTTACGAACTCAACCGTAATTTCTTTTCCAGTAAATTGAGCCGTAGCAATAACCCTTTTTAATGCCCCCTCTAACTCTCGTACATTTGAACGGATTTTTTTAGCTATGAAAAATGCAACGTCATTATGTAGCTTAATTTTAGACTTTTCGGCTTTAGACTTCAAAATAGCTACTCTAGTTTCCAACTCTGGCGGTTCTATAAAAACGGTTAAGCCCCAACCCATTCGTGACTTTAGACGCTCCTCTACTCCGTCAATTTCTTTGGGATAACGATCGCACGTTAGTATAACTTGTTGATTTCCTTCAAGTAATGCGTTAAACGTGTGAAAAAACTCCTCTTGAGAACGCTCCTTGTTAGCGAAAAACTGAATATCATCAATTAGCAAAGCATCTACAGAGCGATAAAACTTTTTAAACTTATCTATTGTATTGGTTTGAAGTGCTTTAACCATATCGGCAACAAAGCGTTCTGAATGTAAGTAAATCACTTTTCCGTTTGGTTTCTCTTTTAATATTTGGTTTCCAATTGCCTGCATTAAATGAGTCTTGCCTAAACCAACACCACCATAAATAAAAAGAGGGTTGTAAGCTGTTCCTGGATTTATTGAAACTTGCTCTGCAGCTGCCATAGCCAACTGATTACTTTTACCTTGTACAAAGGTATCGAAGTTAAAACTTTGATTTAAATTGCTTTTGTGACCGTTAGCTTTAGGAATAACTTTAGGTTGAGGGAAACGGTTAAAATTTGGTGAACGATCGGTGTTCGAGTTATCTTGTGTTTGTAAGTGTATGCTTTTGCGTTCGGTTATATCCAAAGAGATCTTCACTTGACCTTCGATATTATCTTTCAAAACCGATTGAATTGTTTCTAAGTATTTTTCTTTTACCCAGTCTAAAACAAAACGATTCGGAGCAATAATGTGCAAATGATTATTTTCTGAACTTGCTTTGAGGGGACGGATCCATGTACTGAACTCTGTAGGAGGTAATTCATCTTGTAAATATTTTTGGCACAAATTCCACATACTAGAGTTATTAACGTTCCGATGATTATAATTATTGATTTTGTGTAAAGATTGACAAGTTTATAATGAAATTGATTATTGATCCACAGGTTAATTAAAAATTGTAAAAAATAATCAAAATTAATTCCAATTGAAAAGATTATATTATTTTAATTTAAAGATTATAAAATCAAAATAAAACTGAAGTAAACGTGTATAAAAGAGTTGATAAACCTAGAAATGACTAAAAGAAGCAATTAATACAAGTTTACTACTAGATTAAACATTACTAATTCAGGCTTTAACCCATAAGGTGTAAACAGCTTAACCTATTGAATTTAAGATATAAAAGTAACTTACACACAGGAAACTATGTTCCTTAATAATAATAACATTAAGATCTTTCTTTATTATTATTATATAAAGAGTGTGTATATCTTTTCTTCAAGTTTTACAGTTTTAATATAATTTTTTTTAATAATTTTATTAAAAAATGAAAAAAAGACATATTTATGTCATAAAACCAAAAATAATGGGGGGATAACTTATCCACAAAAAAAACCATAAAAACTTTAAAAAACCTGTATATAGGTTGTGAATGTCGTAAAAACACAAGATGTGCTAATTTGATAAAAAAAGAGCAATTTACTGAAAAATGGATTGTAGTTAATTACAAAAAATAAGACTGAAAGGCGTTGACAGTACAATATCTATACAATAGACTTTGCGCCCCTTGAGTACT
>CAZGDC010000341.1:0-1811 GCA_964524405.1 uncultured Roseivirgaceae bacterium | reverse complement strand
AAGCTATAATTGCTTTGCCATAGGCATCCCTTCGGGGCAAAATCAAGCACTTTAACCCATTTTGATACTCGCCATAACTGAGCTATGCCTGCGTGTAAAAATGAATGGGAAACATTATAAACCGTATGATTTTCAACTAATGTTGTCAATTTTCTTTGGCTTTTATGCCTTATTAGCAAATTTTCCATTGGTTAAAGATAAAGATTAAAGATATTATTTTACACTAATAGTAGAGGATTGTTATAGTAGTAAAGATAAAAAACGCATAACTTCGAACAATAGAATAAAACACAATAATTATGAGTTACAGTAAACCAAAATTTAAAGAGAAGTATGGCAATTTTATCAATGGTAAATTTGTTGACCCCGTTGCAGGGGAGTACTTTGATAACCCATCTCCCATAGATGGTAGCTTAATTGCCAAATATGCAAGGTCTAAAAAAGAAGATGTTGATAATGCCGTTGTGGCTGCCAATGCCGCCAAGGATGCGTGGGGTAATACCTCTGTAACCGAAAGAGCAGCATTATTAAACAAAGTAGCTGATATTATTGAAGCCAACTTAGAAGAGTTTGCGCTCGTAGAAACCTGCGATAATGGAAAACCCATTAGAGAAACTATAAACGCTGATATACCCTTAGCCATAGATCATTGGCGTTATTTTGCTGCAGTAATAAGAGCCGAAGAAGGCTCGGCAACAGAGATTGATGCCAATACATTATCTTTAAATATTAAAGAACCGCTAGGGGTTATTGGGCAAATTATACCTTGGAATTTTCCTTTATTAATGCTCTCGTGGAAACTGCCTCCAGCACTTGCAGCAGGCAATTGTGTTATTCTTAAACCCGCAGAGCAAACGCCATCAACGGCTACGTTGCTAATGGAAAAAATTGCAGATGTATTTCCTCCAGGGGTGCTCAATATTATTCATGGATTTGGCCCAGAGGCGGGCAAACCGTTGGCCTCCCATTCGGGTGTTGATAAAGTTGCCTTTACAGGAGAAACCACCACAGGGCAATTAATTATGCAGTATGCTTCTAAAAACCTAAACCCTGTTACTATGGAGTTAGGTGGCAAATCTCCCAATATATTTTTTAATAGTGTTATGGATAAGGATGATGCCTTCTTAGACAAAGCCATTGAGGGCGCAGTGCTTTTTGCTTTTAATCAAGGAGAGGTTTGTACGTGCCCTTCAAGAATATTAGTACAAGAAGATATTTACGACAAGTTTATGGAGCGTGTGGTGGCTAGAACAAAAGCGATTGTACAAGATAACCCTTACGATGTTAATACTATGATAGGGGCTCAAGCCTCTAAAGATCAGCAAGAAAAAATAATTTCGTATATAAAAATAGGAAAAGAAGAAGGTGCTAAGGTATTAGCAGGAGGCGAAGTTTGTTCGTTAAGTGGCGATTTAGCCAAGGGGAACTATATTCAGCCTACTATTTTAGAAGGTCATAATAAGATGCGGGTTTTTCAAGAAGAAATTTTTGGTCCCGTTGTTTGTGTTACCAAGTTTAAGGATGAAGCTGAAGCCCTAGAAATTGCCAATGATACCCTTTATGGTTTAGGTGCTGGCGTATGGACCAGAGATGCTCACCAGTTATACCAAATACCAAGGGCGATAAAAGCAGGCAGAGTTTGGGTAAATTGCTACCATGCCTATCCTGCACACGCACCGTTTGGTGGGTATAAAAAGTCTGGTTTTGGAAGAGAAAATCACTTGATGATGATGAACCATTATCGTCAAAATAAAAACATGCTTATTTCGTATGATAAAAATAAGTTAGGGTTCTTTTAGTCTTATTTTGTA
>CAZGDC010000340.1:0-1821 GCA_964524405.1 uncultured Roseivirgaceae bacterium | reverse complement strand
TTCAATTTTTATCTAATACTTCTGCATATTCCACAAGCTATAAAGACTTAACCCGTATTATTCACCCTAAAATTAATACATGTTTATAAAGAGCTTATTTTCAACCAAATACACTTATTTTTTTGTAAACAATCGACCCAAATTTGGGCTAACTAAATTTTAGTTGGATTTATTGGGTGCATATACTTCGTTGCTAACTACTTGAAATACAATTGTATATCTACATAGTTAGACGGCTTGTATCTACACCCACTAAATATCATGAATAATGCGGGTTAATTAATATCTTTGTATTTTCTTAATAGGCTTAAAATATTTAAAAAATTGATGAAGAATTTTATTCAAGAGTTAACTTGGAGAGGTATGATACACGATATTATGCCAGGTACAGAAGAGGAGTTTAATAAGCAAATGACCTCAGCTTATATTGGTTTCGACCCAACGGCTGATTCGTTGCATATTGGTAGTTTGGTGCAAATTATGACCCTTGTTCACCTCCAAAACAGTGGGCATAAACCGTATGTATTGGTAGGTGGAGCTACGGGTATGGTTGGAGACCCCTCCGGTAAATCGAAAGAAAGAAATTTACTATCGGAAGACCTATTGCAACACAACTTATTAGGTATTGAAAAGCAATTGAGGCAATTTTTAAATTTTGATTCGGGTAAAAATAACGCAGAAATAGTAAATAATTATGATTGGTTTAAGGGAATGGGATTCCTTGAATTTATCCGTGATGTGGGTAAACATATTACTATTAATTATATGATGAGCAAAGACTCTGTTAAAAATAGATTGGAAACAGGCATGTCGTTTACTGAGTTTTCGTACCAATTAGTGCAAGGGTATGATTTTTGGTGGCTTTATACCAATAAAAATTGCAAAGTTCAATTGGGAGGATCCGACCAATGGGGCAATATTGTTACAGGCACAGAGCTTATTCGTAGAAAATCGAGCGGTGAAGCTTTTGCCGTAACAACTCCATTAATTAAAAAAGCAGATGGCACCAAGTTCGGCAAAACTGAAGGTGGAAATATATGGCTAGATAGAGATAAAACATCCCCTTATAAATTCTATCAATATTGGTTAAATGCTTCTGATGAGGATGCTGCTAACTATATTAGAATATTTACGTTGTTAAGCAAAGAGAAAATTGAAGCTCTTGAAAAACAGCATCAAGAAGCACCACACCAAAGAGCATTGCAAAAGGCACTTGCCAAGGATATAACCATAAGAGTTCACTCCAAAGAAGATTTAGAAATGGCTGAAAAAGCCTCTTCTATCCTATTTGGCAAATCAACTACCGAAGATTTACAAGCTTTGGATGAAGCAACACTTTTAGCTGTATTCGAAGGCATTCCGCAAACTACTATAAAAAAAGAATCGCTGGCGTGTTCATTAGTTGATTTTCTATCTGAAACCACTAATAATATAGTGTTTTCCTCCAAAGGAGAAGCGAGAAGGATGCTTAAAGGCGGGGGTGTAAGTATAAATAAGCAAAAGGTTACACAAGAGGCAGATAACAAATTAGAAGTGAGCCTTTTACAGCATAAATATATACTAGTTCAGAAGGGTAAAAAGAACTATTATTTAGTAATTATTGAGTAATACCATATTAACATTGAAATGCCGCATTAGATTGCTTCTTTTTCACAACCTCATCGTTAAAATAATTTACCGTAACCAGTTAGGCTAAATGATTTTGCCTCGATATTGAGAAAAATAGTTCAATCTAATTATTACGACATCTCAAAATTAAAATGGTATAATACCATATTAACATTGAAATGCCGCATTAGATTGCTTCTTTTTCACAACCTC
>CAZGDC010000339.1:0-1832 GCA_964524405.1 uncultured Roseivirgaceae bacterium | reverse complement strand
TTACTAAAACACATCAACACTAACTCCCATTTTAAACCACCTGCCTGGCATAACTACTAAATTGGTTTCTTGGTATTCTACATTAAAAATGTTTGTAACATCGGCAAAAATCATTATGCTTTTGGCCTTATAATTTATACGGCTATCAACCACGGTATAGTCATCAAGGTTTGCTCTATCGTAATAGCCCGCAGTAAGGGTATGATTAATTTTTTTACCATAACTAAGTGATAAAGTAGTTCTAAATTGGTGTTGCAGATTTTCTAATGCGTACCTCGATTGTTGATCTTCTTGAGGTACTACTTGGGCATCAATAAACGTATAATTAATGGATAGTTGTTGAAAAATAACAGGAAGTATATGGGCTAATTTTACAGAAATATTGCTGTCTATTCCACGCATATCTAAATTTAGAATATTAATGGGCTTCCAAGAATCGGTGTCAGTAGCTCTAACCCAGTCAATCATGTTACCGCCATCGCGGTAAAACAAGCTAAGTTCTGCATGAATAGACGATCGTCCTCTTGTTTTAAAGCCAAGTTCATAATTCCAAGCAAACTCTGGCAATAAATTAGGGTTGCCCACATTTGCAGGCCCTACGTAAAACATATCGGTATAGGTAGGAATACGGTAGGTATAACCCGTGCTTCCAAACACAGTTAAGTGGTCATTAATAAAGTAACCCATGTCAATGCCAGGTAAGGCATTAAATCCAAAATCAGTATAATAATTAAGTTGTACGCCTGGTGTAATGTTTAGTTTATTATTATAAAACTCCATTCTATGCTCAATAAAAATAGAGCTTACAAATCGTTCTCTATTTCCTAGGTTATTGCTTTCAAGTGTTACCTTATTTAGGTCAATACCAATACCTGTGGTGGAGTTTTTGTGAGCAATCACCGTATTTATTTCAATCCCCAATGTTTTATTTGAGTGCATATTTCTAAAAAAGTCAGGGTCATGTCTAATAAAAACATACTCGTCATCATTTTGCCTATAATAAGCCCGTGCTTCTAGCGTAGCCTTGCCAATATAGGTGTTATATGTTAATGCGGCAAGGCCTGTTTGTATGGTTTCGAACTGCTCTGTAAAATCGGGGCTGGCATAAAACCCATTGGCACCAAAGGCACGATCGGTTAGCCCTCCTAAAAAGCTTAGTTTGCTTTTTCCTAAGTCAATAGAGCCTTCGTACATAGCATTAAAAATAGTATAATCAGTATTATGTTTATAACCATTCGATTGATCGTAATTAATTGATAAATTATGCGAATGGGTTTCCGTTGCAATTCCGCCTGATGCTCTAATGCCAAATAAGCCAAAATCGCCCCCTTGCACACTTACTTTTGCATAAGACTTACTAGGCAATTTAGTAATAATATTTATAGCTCCAGAAAAAGCATTTTGCCCAAAAGTACGAGCAGCAGGCCCTTTTAATACTTCAATTCGCTCCACATTGGTTAAATCAACAGGTAAATTAAGTGAGTGATGCCCTGTTTGAGGGTCTGATATTTTAATGCCATTAATTAGAATAAGTGTTTGATCAAAGGTGCCCCCTCTAATACCTATATCAGCCTGAACGCCATTGACTCCTCTCGTGCGTACATCCACCCCACTTACATGGTGTAGCATATCGGCAACACTTAATACAGGAGTATGCTCAATTTGGGTTTTACTTACCAACGAGATACTTCGGCTTTGCTCTGAATAAGGCAATTGAATTCTGTTTTCGGCAATAATAATTTCATCTAGCTGGGTTATGGTGGTATCGGCCTGTTGCGCCCTACTAGTTTGAATCGTTAGAAGTATAAGAACAACTAGTGTTAAGTTAAGCA
>CAZGDC010000338.1:0-1844 GCA_964524405.1 uncultured Roseivirgaceae bacterium | reverse complement strand
CTCAGGCGACCAAAAACTAGTTTTATTAGACTGGCATTTTATAAAAATATGCGAGCCAGCAAATTGTGCCTTAAAGGGGTATTTATTAGACTCGATAATGGTTTTAAACTTCTCTACTACTAGTTCATTCGAGGTGTTTGTAAACTTACGAATGCGGGGGCGGATTCTGATACTAAACATGAGTTGTTATTAAGTCTAATCTGAAAAGTTAAGAAAAAAAACTGGAATAGCAATTTACATGATAAACAAGCCTACATGTTTCGCAATAAAATTATTTGTACTTTTTTCTAATCCAATTTGCAAGAAGAACAAATGCTAAGAGTATAGCCCCTGCCCACCAATTAATAGTTGCCATGTATTTGATATTAATAGTTTATTACCAATCAAAGTTGCAACAATTTTAATTCTCAATTTTAATTCTCAATTTTAATTAATATGTTTGAGAAAAACTAACATTATATGAAAACCGAAGATATTACAACCGATGCATTAAAATACAAAGACCTACTAATGGATTTTGTGTTAGAGTTTGGCCCCAAATTAATAGGAACTATTGCCGTTCTTATTATTGGCCTTTGGATAATTAAACTAATTACTAAGGCGATAGATCGCGTAATGATAAAATCTAAGGTAGATGATTCACTGAGGCCTTTTATGAAAAGCTTGTTTGGTTCGCTATTAAAAGTGCTGCTTGTGATTAGTATAATGGGTATGATGGGCATTGAAATGACCTCATTTATTGCCATACTAGGTGCTTTTGGCTTGGCCATAGGCATGGCGCTTTCGGGTACGCTACAAAACTTTGCTGGTGGGGTAATAATACTTATTTTTAAACCCTTTAAGGTAGGCGATGTTATTGAAGCCCAAGGTTATACAGGGGTCGTTAAATCCATTCAAATTTTTGTAACTATTTTAACTACGCCTGATAATAAAACGATCCTTATTCCTAATGGAGGCCTCTCCAATGGATCTATGGTTAATTATAGCACCGAACCCCAGCGTAGGGTTGATTGGGTAGTTGGCGTATCGTATGGCTCAGATATTGAAAAAGTTCGAGGCGTTATTGATGGGTTAATTGCCGCTGACCAACGTATTTTAAAAGACCCTGCTCCTTTTGTAAAAGTGGGCGAACTTGCCGATAGCTCTGTAAATTTTACGGTAAGAGTATGGGTAAATGCCGCTGATTATTGGGGTGTATTTTTTGATATGAACGAAAATGTTTACACAAAATTTGAGCAAGAAGGCATCGGTATTCCTTATCCTCAAATGGATGTACATGTAACTAATAATTAAAAATTATATATTATGAATAAACAACTAAAGCTTGTTATTATTGCTTTTTTTATGAGCCTCACGGCAATGGCTCAAGATGCCACCGTTGAAGTAAAAGATACCGTTTGGCGTATAAATAGCGCTTTTGCATTCAATTTTAATCAAGTGGCACTTTCTAACTGGGCTGCAGGTGGGCAAAATTCATTGGCTTGGAACACAACATTCCATTTTACTGCCAATTATGCAAAAGATAAATTGAAATGGGACAACCTTGTTCATCTTGGATATGGATTATTTAAACAAGGAGATGAACCACTTAATAAAACAGATGATCAAATTTTAATAACGACTAACCTTGGGTATGAGTTAAAAAAATCTTGGTATGCTACTGTAAACGGTAACTTTAGAACGCAATTTGCTAAAGGCTTTGATTTGCCAAACGATTCTATAGAAATATCTGCTTTTATGGCCCCTGGCTATTTGGTTGCTGGTTTAGGTATTGAGTATAAGCCTAATGATAACTTTGTTGTTTTAATTAATCCAGTAGCAAACAAAACAACCTTTGTAATGGA
>CAZGDC010000337.1:0-1850 GCA_964524405.1 uncultured Roseivirgaceae bacterium | reverse complement strand
AGAAACATATATCTGGGTTTTTGGTTATTGCAAGAGATATTACTAAGCAAAAAAAGCTGGAAGATGCACTTAATAATACCAATGTAATATTAGATAGTAAGGTAAAAGAAAGAACATTGGCTCTTAATCAATCTAACAAAGAATTAACCCTTGTTAATAATGAGCTTGATAATTTCTTATACAAGTCTTCTCATAATTTAAAGGGCCCTATTGCCCGAATTTCAGGTTTATCACACTTAATGAAGATGAATACTGATAAAACTACTATTTTAGATACACTTAATTACATTGATAAAGAAGTGTTAGAAATGAATGGTTTGATTGAGCAGCTTACTTCTTACCATTTAATTTATTCTTCTAACCCATCTGATTTTAAAGAAGGTATAGATCTTAAAAAATTACTCAACTCTTTAGCATTAACTGGCGAAATTAAAACGGCTGGAGCAAATTGCTGTACATACAATGTTGACGTTGCAAATAATGTACACTTAGTTAGTAATAAAGTTCTGTTATCACTTGCACTAGGTAATGTATTAGCCAATTCTTTTCAGTTTGCTAATAAAGCGTTAGAAAACCATATTGTAAAAACGACTGTTAAAACGGACAGGGATTGGGTAAAAATAGTAATTAGAGATAATGGAGAAGGTATTTCTAAAGCACTATTACCTGATATTTTTAATATGTTTTTTAAAGGAAGCCTAAATCAACACAGACATGGTTTAGGCTTATATTTAGCAAAAAAAGCTACTGAAAAGATTAATGGGAAAATTAGTGTTATTAGTAAAGAAGGGGAGTTTACTGAATTTACAATTGCATTGCCCAACAATTTATAAATGACACTTCCACTTGATTTTTTTCTTTGAAATAAATATGTTAACTTCTTCTATATCAAGGCTAAGCTGAATAATTTACGAAGATTCATGAATTAATCAGGTTAAATATTTTGCCTACTTTTTATCCGTAACCAGCCCTCGATCCATTGCTTCTTTCACAATCATAGCGGTGTTTTTAGCATCCAATTTTTTCATAATATTAGTTCGGTGCGTATCAACGGTACGTTTGCTAATATCTAATTCGTAACCAACCTGTTTATTACTATAGCCTTTTACAATATAGCCAAGTATTTCAAGCTCACGTCCTGTTAGTTTAGAAGTTGGTTTATCCTTATCTGCCCTTGCACGAGAAGCTCTATTGGCATAACCAGTAATCATTATTTCCGTTACTTTAGGGCTAAAATATTTTTCGCCACCAGCAATTTTTCTAATGGCCTTTAATAACTCTGAACGCCTTACATCTTTGGTTAAATAACCCATGGCTCCATTATCAACGGCAGTAAGTACATACTCTTCGTCTTCGTGCATCGAAAGCAATAATACACGTGGAGTAATATATTTTTCAGCTACAATTTGAGTAAACTCCAAGCCCGACATCCCCGGCATGGTAATATCAGACATCACAATATCAACCTGATTTTTTTCTATGTAAACAAGTGCATCTTGCGCATTATTAATCACCTCCAGCACTTCTATATCCACTTCATCTTGCAAAAGTTTTAAAAGCCCATCACTTACTATCTGATGATCTTCCACCATCAACAATCTAATTTTTGAGTTCATAACAAGCCTTATTTAAGCAACCGATGCAAAAAAGTACTATTTCTTTATGGATAAAAAAAACATTAGTTTGCTTATAACCTGAGTTCGACCTAAGGAATCCTTTCAGAAAACTAAATAGTAGGTGAGATTCAGGAAATAAAAATCGAAAATATAGTGGATTATTTCAAGATTTTTATTTCCTAAAGATTGCCTGCTAGATGTTTTCCCTTTGGGCTTTAGCAAAATTTCCCTAAA
>CAZGDC010000336.1:0-1855 GCA_964524405.1 uncultured Roseivirgaceae bacterium | reverse complement strand
TCAGATAATTATAACCTATTATATAACTACCTAAACAAAATTGGAGGTGATGCTTTTTTAACAGGCGATTGCATACAGGATCTATTCTTTAATTTATGGAAGAGCAGAGAAAAATTAGGGGAAGTACAATCAGTAAAATCTTATTTGCTTGCTTCAGCTAGAAGAGAGATTCTTAAAAAGATTCAAAAAAATAGAAAGACAGGCTTACATGCAAACGAAGTATTATTGGGCGAGCCTAGTCTTACATTTTCAGAGGAGGAAATAGTGGTAGGCAATGAAGTTTCTGCTGAAAAGAAAAAGAAGATTATTGAAGCATTAAACGAATTGCCTAAAAGGCAAAGAGAAGCAATTTATCTAAAATACTACGAAGAACTTTCGTATGATGAGGTAGCAAATCTAATGAATCTTAATTACCAGTCTGTTATTAACCTTACTTATAAAGGATTTAAAGCACTTAGAGATAATAAGTTTCTGAAAGATATAAGCAGAATTCGTGTAGTATTTCTTTTGGCTCATTTTTTATAATAATAAATAAATAATAAAAAAGAGAGTATATAATTCAAAGTGATAGCTCTTTGATAATAAATACGGAGTTTTTTTTAAAAGCTCTAAATAATACTAACTAATGAAAAAAGTAGAAGAACTTGTTTCTGATGTAACCTTTCAAAACTGGGTAAATAGAAATAACTCGAAAGACAAAAAGTTTTGGGATGATTGGCTTCTTCAACATCCTGAGCAAGCCAAAGAAGTTGAGATTGCCTCATCCTTAATTTTAGGTCTTTCGTTTAAAAAAACGAAAGACCTGTCAACTCAAGAAATCAAAATTCGTTTTGAGCAGCTTAATAAAAGAATAAAAGAAGATGAACTTCAAACGAACTCTTATTTTAAGTGGAGCTTATGGTATCGGGTAGCAGCAGTTTTTATAGGAATTGTCGTACTGGGGTTTATACTATGGCAGTATAACTCTAACCCATATAACAGCACTTATGAAACAGATTTTGGAAAGATAGCAAACATAACCCTTCCAGATGGATCGGAAGTAATGTTAAATGCAAATTCAAAACTAAAAATAAGTAAGGGCTGGGCGAAAGGCAAAACACGAGAAGTTTGGCTGCAAGGAGAAGCTTTTTTTAAGGTAAATAAACAACTTAACCTGCAAACAAATAAAAAAGAAGCGGGATTTGTAAAATTTATGGTTCACACCTCTGAGTTAACCATAGAAGTAATAGGCACACAGTTTAATGTACATAATAGGCGTGGCGAAACACAGGTGGCACTAAGCACAGGAAAAATTAAATTATCCAAAACAGGTTCTACGGATACCACTAATATGCTTATGGTGCCAGGTGAGCTAGTTAAATTATCAAAAAAATCGCAACACTTTAATAAACAAGAAATAGATGTTAAAGCCTATACCTCTTGGACAGAAAATAAACTTGTGTTTGATAATACACCATTAAGCGATATAGTTCATGTTTTTGAGGATAATTATGGACTCACTGTTCATATTAAAGAGCGTGATCTTAACGCGAGAAAACTCACAGGCGAAATATCGGTGGATAGCGCAGAAGACCTTATAAAAGCACTCGAAAAATCATTAAATATTACCATTACAAGAATAAATAACGAATTAGTAATTGCTGACTACTAGTTTGTTGAACTAAAATATTTTTTTAACATCTAATATTTATTACTGCTTATGAATACATCTTACACACTAAAAACAATCCTTACAAGTTTACTGTTATTACTTTTAGTAACTGTAAATAATGCCAATGGAGAAACTCACGACAACAAATTAGCGAACCGTTCGAGCGTAATTAGCATCTTAAAAACAGTAGAGCAAAAAGAAAAT
>CAZGDC010000335.1:0-1856 GCA_964524405.1 uncultured Roseivirgaceae bacterium | reverse complement strand
ATCCAAAAGCATTGATTAATACCGATTGCCCCCACTTTTTGAGGAATTACAAAGAGGTCATGGAAAAAGGGGTCATGTATATTTCACTACATTCGTATAATTTCGTACTGATATAAAATTAAAGCTGGATGTTGGAAGGTTATTGACTATATTATTTACAACGCAACCCATGATTTCCGATCTTAATCATCAGCCTGAGCAAACAACTCACTAGCACCAATTAACGGAATAAGGCGGATTAAAACTTGCTCAAGCACAGTGTTTTCTGCTTTGATAATAAACTTAGCTTTTCTATCTTTCCAAGCAAGTGTTTGCACAAGGCTAGCCGCCACAACTGATTTTTGTTCAAGGTTATTTATTGCTACTTCCGTTAATGCCCCTCGAATACTGGTACTGATGGGACAACAAATTAAAAGGCCTGTTTTTCTGTTATACTCTTTGCTACTAAGCACGTAAGCTGGGCGATATTTACCAATTTCTTTTCCTTTTACAGGTTCAAAATCTAACCAAACAATATCATTCCTCTGTGGAATATATTGTTGACTCATCTGTAAATCAGTTCATCTTTTAAATTAGATGCAAGCAACTCAGCACCAGAGTTTTCAACAGAAAGATCGGCTAATAGCTCCGCCTCAGAAAATTGTAAGCGGGCTTTTTGATTTAGAGGTTTGATACTAATTCCCTCTTCATTTGCTTCAATACTCACCTCAGATCCTTTGTGCAAACGCGCTGCATTTGCCATAGCACTAGTAATACGGATAGCAAGTGAGTTGCCCCACATATTTAATTTTGCTTGAGTTTGCATAGTAAGCCCCATCATTATTTAAACATGGCAAGTATATACTATGTAGATACAAAATTCAATCCTCATGATAATTCGCCAGCAATTCTCGGTGAAATATAATTATCCAGTCTAAATCAAGTATTTTTATTTTTTTAAATTAATCAGTCATTTTTCAATCTCTTCCATTTTTAATGTCTAAATAACACGCAAGCGTCTAGCCACACAGTTCAGTGCGTTTAACCCAGTTTTACAACCCTAGTTATTTTTTATAAATTTATCTTTCTCATCGGTCGTCATTAGCAAAAAATTCAACATGGCTTCCCATGAGTTAAAAATAAAAAACTGAATAGTCACTCTCAGCATTTCCCACAAACTTCGTTTAGAACCAAATTGCTCACGGCAGGCTTGATAAGCTATATCTGTTAACTCAAATAAAAAAATTAGGGGTCATGTGTATTGTACTATATAAACGTTTCAAATTATGGAAGTCGAGTCTGTTTTACCATACCCTAACAATCCATTAGCCTAAACTGCCTATTCGCACCCAACCTAATGAACTTTCGGCAACTTTCAAACTTGCCAGTTGCACCACGCTAACCTGCAACTCTGAGATCGTATCACGCTAACCAGTTAAATATTAACGTCTTACTACAATTAAACTAGTCTACCCACTCTTAAAGCCGTAATTTCATGCTAGAAACTAACATTATAAGCAGCTGCTTTTTCTCTCATAACATAAAGGCTCAAAAAGTAGGTATTTTCCTTTTTTTATGCGGTCGCACCAAACTAACCAACTGAATAATAACGATTTATATCAATTACGCCCTCCTATTTACGTCTTAAAACGCTCTTTTCATGCTATAAACCAGCATTATAAGAAGAACCAACCTAACCAACTAAATGCTAGCGGTTTATTTCAATTAAATTTACCTATCAATTAACAATGGACAAGCATTTTATTGACAAAAACACTAGCACGTAGTATTTTAATTTTAATCACACGTACTTATAAAAACTATGAATACTAAATTAACGCTTCAAATCGATGAGCAAGTGATAAAATCAGCGAAAA
>CAZGDC010000334.1:0-1864 GCA_964524405.1 uncultured Roseivirgaceae bacterium | reverse complement strand
AATGCAACGCAATTTTCTACCAATCTCCTTTAAAGTAACTACCTGGCAAGCGCTTAGCCCTTATTTTAACCAATTATTGGATAGGGAAATTAATACGAAGGAAGAATTTATTCAATGGTTTAAAGATAGCAGCGAGCTAGGAGCAGTAGTATCGGAAGATATGGCTTGGCGTTATATTAAAATGACCTGTGATACCGAAAATGAATCTATTCGAGATTATTTTAATGACTTTGTGCAAAACATTCAGCCCCCCATAGCACCCATATCCGATGCCCTAAATAAGAAAATTATGAAATGCGCTTTTTTGGCAGAAGTGCAAAATGAGGAAGGGTATGATATAATGATTAGGGAGATTAAAAAAGAAATTGACTTATTTCGAGAAGCGAATATTCCATTGTTTACCGATATGCAAACTGAATCTCAAAAATTTGGACAGCTAAACGGAGCTATGTCAATTAAGCTAGAAGGCGAAGAGTTAACCATGCAGCAAGCCGCAGTGGAACTTCAAAATACAGATAGAGTCCATCGCAAAAAAGTATATCACCTCATTGCAAACAGAAGGTTAAAAGATAAAGAAGAGTTAGATGAATTATTTGATAAGCTCATTTCTATTCGGCATAAAATAGCTAAAAATGCAGGCTTTAAAAATTATCGAGATTACAAATTCAGAGCTATGGGCAGGTTTGATTATACCGCCCAAGATTGTTTTGATATGCACGATTCTATTCAGCACGAAGTAGTTCCAATGCTAAATAAACTAGCTATAAATCGAAAAAAGCAATTGAAAGTTGAGTCCCTAAAGCCTTGGGATAAAGCCGTTGACTTGGGAAGTAAACCTCCTTTAAAAGCTTTTGAATCGGGCAAAGATTTATTGCAAAAAAGCATTGCTTGCTTTAACCGTATCGACCCTTATTTTGGGCAGTGCTTGCAAACTATGGATAAGATGGGGCATTTAGATTTAGAGTCGAGAAAAGGAAAAGCGCCAGGAGGATATAATTACCCATTAGCAGAATCAGGAGTGCCCTTTATTTTTATGAACGCTACATCCACTTTGCGAGATATGGTTACTTTAATGCACGAAGGCGGCCATGCGATACATGCTTTTTTAGCAGATAAGTTAGAGCTTAACGATTTTAAAAATGCGCCTTCTGAGGTGGCAGAATTGGCCTCTATGAGCATGGAGCTAATTAGCATGGATGCTTGGGATGAGTTTTTTGATAATGAAGAGGATTTAAAACGTGCTAAACGAGAACATTTAGAGCAACTCATAGAAACATTACCTTGGGTAGCCACCATTGATAAATTTCAGCATTGGGTGTACGAACACCCAAACCACTCGCAGCAAGAGCGTAAAACAGTTTGGGAAGAAATATTTTTAGCCTTTTCGGATACCATTACCAATTGGGATGGCTTAGATGTAAACAAAAATTATCTGTGGCAAAAGCAATTGCACCTATACGAAGTGCCTTTTTATTACATCGAATATGGTATGGCGCAACTGGGAGCCATTGCCGTATGGAAAAACTATAAAGAGAATAGAGCCAAAGGGCTTGAAAACTATAAAGAAGCTCTTAAATTAGGCTACACCAAGTCTATTCCAGAAATTTATGAAGCAGCCCATATCAAGTTCGATTTTAGCAGAGCGTATATTAAGGAGTTAATGACATTTGTGCAAGAGGAGCTAAATGCCATTTAGGGGCTATTTTCTACACATGGATTATTTCATGTTCAACAAAAACTAAAACAACTCTTTGGCAATTCTATACACAGGTTCAGCCTTGCCCATGGAGTAATAATGCAAGGTAGGCACATTGGCTGCCATCAATTCTTTACTCTGCTGAATGGCCCACTCTACACCCACTTC
>CAZGDC010000333.1:0-1869 GCA_964524405.1 uncultured Roseivirgaceae bacterium | reverse complement strand
ACCAAATAGGCTATCGCCCTGCGATTAAACCAAATGGGCTTTCGCCCTGCGAATAAAGATTTCTCTAAGATCAGCTCTTATGTTTACCGCTTCCGATAGCACATTACGTCATATCGCAGTGCAACGGAGATGTCTTATACCATTAACATTGAGATGGCATTCGCCATTATAATTTTTTATAGATAACGAAAAGCACCTACCTTTAACCCGAATTCTAACCTGATTAAAAATTTAATTTCGAGAAACGAGAAATCTACTATGAACAAATGGAATAATTTTTACTTAATTCGTATTGAGTTTCTAGGTTTTCGCTACCACGGATGGCAAAAACAACCTTCGTTTAAGAGTGTACATAGCATGATTGATAAAACGATGGAATTTGTGTTGAGCCATACCAACTTTAAAACACTTGGTTGTGGGCGCACCGATGCCAAAGTCTCGGCCGATGACTACGCCTTTGAGCTTTTTTTAATGGAAGGTATTATGCCCGAAAAAATGCTGTATTCCTTAAATAAAAATCTACCCTCCGATATTAGAGCTAAGTCGATTATAATGGTAGATGAGCAATTCAACATCATTCAACATGCCAAGGTAAAAGAATACCATTACCATTTTTCATCGGGCCAAAAATCGCACCCTTTTAATGCCCCTTTTATTAGAGATTTTGGCAAAACATTGGATATTGATGCTATGCAAATTGCAGCTAAATTATTTGAGGGAACGCATAACTTTAAGCGATATGCTAGCAAACCGGCTCCGAATACTAATTTTGAACGAACCATTATATCCGCTAAAATTGAAAGAAACACCAAATTTACAGGCTCGTTTGCAGCCCCAAACGCGTATGTTTTTAAGGTAAGTGCCAAAGGCTTTATGCGCTACCAAGCACGGCTAATGATGGGGGCTTTGGTGGAAGTGGGTAGAGGCGTTTGGTGTATTAATGACCTAAAACAATCTTTAATTAACTTTAATGGCACTCAAATAAAACACGTTGCCCCATCTTCTGGGCTAACCTTGCATAAGGTAGCGTTTTCTTAGAACCTAAGTTCGGGATAAGGAATACCACCATTTCACTATTTAAGAATTAAAGGATTATAGCCTCTCTCTGTTATTCCAATAAGCCCATCCACCGTGGTGCCTGCTTTTATTTCTCTGCCATTTAAAAACGACATTTCCAATTCGGTTTTAAATTTATTATTAGCACTGCCTGCAATACCCATATTTAGTGCCGTTAATCCAGGCCCAATAATTAGCCCTATTCGAGTAGAATTTGTAACTACACCATTATTTGATGTAGTAAATTGCATAGGTGATAATAATAGAAAAAGCAGATAAATAGGCACATTTTGCCTCAACTCCTTAAATACGAAACTGGGTTCTAATAATGAAACTGGTTTATAACCACTGTAAACATGTTTATCTACACCAAAAACAAAATCTTCCTCAGAGTTATTAGTAACTCTAACCGCCACTATTTTTATATTCTTATCCGTTTCTTTTTTTGCATATTTCTTATTGCCTCTTTCTTTTAAAATACCGTATCTATACGAAAATTCAACACTTTTTTCTACGTTTATATTTTGATAATTATGAAAATTTGAAGCTATGGGCTTATAACCAGCAGCACAGGATGCTAAAACTAACAGCAGTAAAAAAGCAATGTATTTCATAAAGGTAAATATTAAAAAAGTTATCAAAAAAACAACAGATTCTGGAATTATAAATGCAGACTCTAGGCACCTATTTAACCGAGGTGCTTTCGAGGTAAAAATAGTTGATTTTTTTGATAAATGAAGCTCTTTTTTATTAGCATAGCACCGCTATGGTAATAAAAATAGCGAAATTTTAGCGAAAAAAGCACTTTTTTTT
>CAZGDC010000332.1:0-1872 GCA_964524405.1 uncultured Roseivirgaceae bacterium | reverse complement strand
GTAGTTATATTGCCATTGTAGAACCTCAAATTAAACCTGGCCATATTAGATATGTACGTATTCAAAATCATTTAAGCAAGTATTACGAACTTACAGACAATTTAAAAGAGGCAAAAAAAACGTTAGAAAAAGCACTTTTAGCAACAAGAATAAAATATAATACTACCGATATTGCCTATGGAAGTGAGCTAGCCCTAATTGCGGATTTACAAATTAAAATTGGCGAATATAAAGAAGCAGAAAAAAATATTACTACTGCTAAAGAAATTTTAGTAGCCCTTAGAAAAGATAAAGCGCAATTGGTAAAATATATACTAGCCTTAGAAACCAGTGCTAAACTAAGTGCTATGAAAGGCGATTTTGAAGGTGCTAAAGATGAAATAATTAAGTCTCAAAAACTTTTATTGAAAGCAACTAATTTAACAGGTTATGATGCCCTTGCCTCTACTGTAAATTTAGCAAATATTTATGTTAAATATGGCAGAATTTCTAAAACAAGAGAAGCATTAATTGAAGTAATTAATGGATATGAATCTTTATTTGGAAAAGAAAGCAATAGGCTCATTACTCCATTATTAAGCTATGGAAACCTGCAATTGGTAAATGGAGAATATACAGAATCAGAAAAAAGTACACGAAGAGCATTAAACATTTCTGTAAGCCAATTTGGAGAAAATTCTTCGAGAACAGCTTTTTGCAAAAAGCAACTATCAGCCATATACACTTCTTTGGGCGATTACAGTAAGTCATTAGATAATATTAATTCAACCATTCGTATTCAAAAAATGGTGTATGGCACTAATCATATCGAATTAGCAAAATCATTATCGCAATTAGCACTCATTAAGTTTTATAAGAATGAGCCACCAAAAACCATAGAACCAATATTTAATGAGGCGAAAGAGATAATTGCTGAAAATATTGGTAATAGAACACCAATGTATGCCGATGTAATCAAGAGACTTTCTATTATTTACATTGAACAAAATAGATTTGATGATGCTTTTAATGCCCTGTCATTGGCCGAAAATATTTGGAAAGCAAGAATAAAAGATAAGAGGAATCTTAACCTTGCAGATATATACTCGCTAACAGGAGATGTGTATTATCAACAAAAAAACTATACTAAAGCAGAAGAAAAATATAACCAAGCGAAAAAATTATACGAGGGATTTTTTAGTGATGAACACCCAAACTACGTGCAGGTAATTTCTAAATTATCGAAAGTTTATTACATGCAAGGTGATAAACGAAAGGCTAAAAAAACAAGCAAAGAAGTTATTTACAACTATAATAATTTTATAAAAACTTATTTTGCTTCATTAAGCGAGCGCGAAAAATCCGAGTATTGGAACTCTATAAAAACAGATTTTGAATTTTTTAATACACTGGCTATTGAGTTTAAAGAAGAAGACCCCGAACTTATTGAAATGGCGTATAATAATGCACTTGCCACCAAGGCCATTCTTTTAAACTCTTCTATAAAAATTAGAAGAACCATTTTAAATAGTAATGACGAAGAATTAAAAAATAATTATACGGATTGGTTAGCTAAAAAAGAATTTTTAACCACCGTTTTATCTATGAGTACCGCCCAACTAGTTGAAAATGAAATTGATCCTGCTCTTTTAATTAATGAGGTTGAATTGCTAGAAAAAAAGCTGAGCGAAGGCTCTGAATTGTTTGGCAATAGTGCTAATGAAAATAAAATTGAATGGGAAAATGTACAAGATGTTTTAGCCCTTGATGAGGTTGCCATCGAAATGGTTAGGTTTCGATACTTCAATCATATTTTTACCGATTCTATTATTTACATAGGCCTTTATGTAAAAAATGCAAAAGAACTCAAAAAGCCTGAAATGTTTATTATAA
>CAZGDC010000331.1:0-1874 GCA_964524405.1 uncultured Roseivirgaceae bacterium | reverse complement strand
AATTATTAAGTAAGATACTGGCAGTAGCAGGGTTGGTAGCTAATGGTACATTATGAACATCGCAAAGCCGTAGCAACATTTGCACATCTGGCTCGTGTGGGTGCTTACCTAAGGGATCTCTAAAGAATATAACCATATCTATTTTGCCTTCGGCAACTAAAGCTGCAATTTGCGCGTCACCACCAAAGGGGCCGGAAAGTAGAGGTGTCACATCTAACCCTGCTTTTTTTACATGGCTGCCGGTAGTGCCTGTAGAAACCAAATCAACCTTTTCTAACTGTGCCTTATGATCGAGTAAAAACTGCACCATTTCTGCCTTTTTGCCATCGTGTGCTATAATTGCTATTTTCATGTTTTTTAAAGAGATTTAAGATGTTAGGCACTAGATTAGTGAGCTAAATCAAATAATCATCATTTTCTAAATTCTATAATATTGTGTCTAATAATCTAAAGTCTAGCGTCTAATTTTTCTTGCCTGCCAACTGCCCACAAGCGGCATCAATATCTTTACCTCTACTTCTACGCACCTTAACCGTAACGCCACGTTTATCTAAGTAGGTAGCAAATTTATCAAGTGTTTTATCATCTGTTTTTTCAAAATTAGTATCAGCAACAGGATTGTATTCTATAATGTTAACCATACACGGAATGTGCTTGGTAAACTGGTAAAGTTCTTCGGCATCGTCTAGCGAGTCATTAAACCCATAGAAAAGAATGTACTCGTAGGTAACTTGATTTTTTGTTTTAGAAAAATAATACAGTAAGGCATCTTTAAGTTTTACGAGCGAGTTAGATGCATTAATGGGCATAATTTCATTTCGCTTTGCATCATTGGCGGCATGTAACGAAACTGCCAAATTAAATTTAACTTCATCATCGCCCAATTTTCGAATCATTTTGGCAATACCGGCTGTAGAAATGGTAATTCGCCTAGGGCTCATACCCAATCCTTCGGGCGAAGTAATATGTTCAACTGATTTTAGTACATTGGCATAATTAAGCAATGGCTCGCCCATGCCCATATACACAATATTGGTAAGCGGTTGCCCATATTCTTTTTCCGCTTGATTTTTTATGAGCACAACTTGGTCATAAATTTCCGAAGCATCTAAATTTCGTTTTCTATCTAGCTTTCCCGTAGCGCAAAAAGCACAACTTAGTGAGCACCCCACTTGCGATGAAATACAAGCAGTCATACGTTTTGTAGTAGGAATAAGTACCCCTTCCACCGTATGTGCATCAAATAACTGCATAGATGATTTTATCGTCCGATCATTGCTTTTTTGTTCTTCTTCAATAAGTACATTGTTAATCATAAAATGGCTTTCAAGCATTTCACGAGTAGCTTTTGATAGATTGGTCATCTCGCTAAAACTAGTAGCAGATTTTTGCCACAGCCATTCATATACCTGTTTAGCCCTAAAAACCTTATCTCCTTGTTCGGTAAAAAAAGTTTTTAGTTCAATAATCGATAGTTTACGTATGTCTTGTTTATCTTGTGGCATCTTGCAAAGGTATAGCTAGTAGAGCCTTATAAAAATAATTAATCACAAAGAACACAGAGTTAACCCGCATTATTCACCATAAAATTAATACATATTTATAAATAGCTTATTTTCAACCAAATACACTAAATTTTTCTGTAAATAGTCGCACCAAAAATTGGGCTAACTATATTTTAGTTGGATTTAATAGGTACATCTACTTCGTTACTAACTACTTGAAAATACACTTGTATATCTGCCTAGTTAGACGCCTTGTATCTGCACCCACTAAATTCCATGAATAATACGGGTTAATCGTACAATTTACGCTAAAGAGGCCAGTGAAATGGAGTGAAGAATAATGCTAGACCAGAGATTTATTTAGACGTG
>CAZGDC010000330.1:0-1887 GCA_964524405.1 uncultured Roseivirgaceae bacterium | reverse complement strand
CGCAGGGTGGTGTGGGGAGGGCTGGAGAGAAACTAGCCCTTACCCGATTTATACAAACGTTGATTTCCTGCGCCTTAAAGTCGGCAACGGTGCGGCTCATAAAGTCGCCAAAGATCATCTTCCTTGCCTATCCCTTCCATTATTGAAGTTACTTCAGAATAATAAAGTGGAAAATTTTTTGAGTAACGGGCTAACTCCTCCATAGTCATAACTGTGCGTGCTTTATTATCAAAGCACGCACAATACTTTTCATGCAGATAAAGGGAAGCCCCATCACCGTTATCAATACAAGCCTCGTAGAGCGTTTTTTCATTAATCGTTTCTTTTACAGGCGTACTTTCATTTTCTGCATTTTTAACTCTAATGCCCTCTGCCTGTAATGATTGCTTTCCATGAGAAGCTCTCCACATGTTTTCTTTCATTTGAAACATCATTGCAGAATCGCAGGATGCATAATGGAAAAATTTAGTCATCTGAAACTCAGGATGGTCAGCCATTGTTTCTAACCAAACTGTTTTAATACTTTTCCCTTGTGATAACCCAGATGCTCTCTGAAAATGTTTTCCAACCCCATAAAGTTTCCAAAATTGAATGATAGCTCCACTATATTCATCGTATTTATCTGAAAACCTTTGTTCCATCTTAGTCATTATATCAGCAGTATTTTCTCTATATTGCTCAATACCATCTATTGATGTCACTCGCTCCATGATAAAACGTCTTACCACAATGGGGTTTTGTAAAGACTGGCTACAGTGAGTATCATATTGGCTAATAAAACTATGGTAATATACTTTAAACATTTTTTTTCTAGTAACACCATTGAAATGCCCCTCAAAAATATCTTTCATTTCATCAAAACCAACAAAATACTGCCAAAAATGTTTTGATTTATACACAATCCCTAATTGGCGCTGAGATTTTTTTATAGCTACCTTAGCTGCAAATTCAGTATTTTCAGCATCTAATATTTTCTTTAACTCCTTTTTGTGTTTTTCAGATGCACTAGAAATATTTTTGGATTTGATTTTTCGATATTGGCTTGCTTCATCCACAGATACAAAATTAGTTTTAGCATTATAAATATAAGGAGACCGATAAAAGTCCCACCACCCTTCAATTTTTCTAAATACAATACTAAAAATAGGTTCTTCTTGTATATCACTGTCAACTGTGGATGATTTATTTTCTAATAATATGTTGGCATTGTAATGGTATGTCATGATACCTTTTGTTTTAGATTTTCTTTTTTCTAACTCAGGTAATAAATGATTGAGAAATATTTCAAGTTCTTTATTTGAATACACAAACAGTTGTGGTTCAGATAAGTTGTATCGAGTTTGAAAAATAAGATCAACCATTTTTTCACGCATTCCAACATCATGAATAACAACAAAATAATCATACCCGTTTTTCGTAGTTGCTAAATAGTATTTACGACTAGCATTTTCATAGACAAGCTCCCCTTTTTTATGACCACGAATGTTTAAGTGGTCAACTTCAGCGTAACTCACAAAGCTAATAAACAAAGCTGTACAAAGAAAAAAAACTCTGAAAAAAATTAATTTAGCAGTCATTAAATTACCTTTTTAGAAAAAAATTAGCGAAAACTGGTATGTTTGCTATTGCCTTTAAGTCTAACGCCCAAATCAGATGCCGAGGGGTGGAGCGGTTTCCCCATTTATTGATTGCATACTTTATTAATGACAACTTCTATATCTTTATCATAATTACGCCTATTTTCCATATCACAATAATAACTAGTCAATTGATATTCTAGTTCATATGAGCTAGGAGCAGACTCACAACTATTACCACTCCAGCCTTTATTGCAGTTTACAGTAGGTGTACAACCAATCGTATTACAAGACCCTATACTAACACTAC
>CAZGDC010000329.1:0-1891 GCA_964524405.1 uncultured Roseivirgaceae bacterium | reverse complement strand
TTAATTAAGCGAAAAACAGATTTTAACTATACTACAGAAGGCAATAATTATACATAGTAGGGTGTTTGAATTAAAATATAGAAAGCAATAGAGTACTTAAAATGAGGAAACCATTATTGATATAAGAGTAGAAGGAATAACCTTTATTAATAAATTAACGTTGTTTTATCATTACAAAAAAAACCTGTGGAAAGCAAACCAAAAAATATGTTAGAAGTAAGCAATCTCATTAGTAAGAAACCGAAACTAATTGGCACTACAGCAAAGGCTACTTTTGCTATAGCAACTAATAATAATTTATAAGAACTATGTGGATTCTCGTTATATTTTTAAGCATCATTGGATTTTTCCTCTTCATAATAAGTGTTTCTTTATTAGAAAAAAAACGTAACATCATGGTAGTTATACTTGCCATGGCACTTATACCTATTCTGCACTACCCTTTTGCATTACAAACCAACTTAAAGGTAATTACTACACAATTAAGCAACTTAGAATTCGTTTCCAGCCTTGTGGCATTAGAGATTGCTCTAATAATGCTATCCACCTATTTTTCAATAGATATAATACATACTCATTTTAATACACATAATGGAAGTATCAAACGCTTTTTTTCGCTTTTCCCCTCGGTGTTTTTTAGTATTGGAATTGTACTATTACAACTTTGGGGTTTTAACGAAATATCAGGGATTCCCTATTTTTGGTTATCGTTAAGTTTATCAGTTGCTACTTTTGTTGTATTATTAATTTTTGTTTTTCTTAGCAAATGGGCACTAAACGATTGGACTTTACGGTTAGAGTTAAAAACGTTACTCTCCTTTTTTCTGATTACAGGAGCTATACTTTTGCCTATATTTTTTCAACGTATTTCAATAGTAACACTCGATAAATCACAAATCAATTTTAACCAATCGTTATTGATTATAGCCGTAGCTTTTGCCGTATCAATAATCGGATTTTTTAATTATAAATATCAAATAACTCAGCATATATGGAAACGCTTTACCAAGTCTTAAACTTAATTTCTACAAGCCTATTAATACCAACAATTATTGTGTTGCTATTTTTATTTATTAAAACCCTGCTATTAATTGGTTCGTTTTTTGGCAATTATGCCGACAGAACAAAGTTTAAAAAAAATATTAAACCTGTATTAAAAAAGTTAGAAAATAGCAAAGCAAAAATTACACTCCCCTCCAATAACCGGCATGTTTTAAGTAAATATCTTCAAAAGATGCAAGATGTTAACTGGAGTAGCAGTAAAACAGAAAAATTACTAACAGATATGCAGTTGGAGTACAAAAAACAATTAGAGTCGTCTAAAATTCTAATGCGCTCAGGCCCCATGTTAGGCCTAATGGGCACCCTAATACCGATGGGCCCTGCACTCGCTGGGCTGGCATCAGGCGATATCGCTTCCATGGCATTAAATATGCAATTAGCATTTTCAACCACCGTATTGGGTATTTTTATAGGATTAACTGCTTTTATTGTACTCGAAATACAAAAACGATGGGCAAACGAAGACTTTGCAGAGTTGGAATATTTAGTGGAGCTAACTCAAAACCAAGAAGAACATGAAAAGATATAAAAAGAATAGAGACATATTCAATGGTGAGGACGATGATGATCCAATATCAAGCCTTGCCAATCTTTTTGATATAGCTATGGTATTTGCTGTTGCCTTAATGGTTGCCTTGGTTTCGTTTTGGAAAATGGACGAGATGCTAACGCAAAGCAAGACTACTATTATTAAAAATCCCGGTAAAGAGAATATGGAAATTATTGTTAAAGACGGAGAAAAAATTGAAACATATAAAGCCTCTGATGTTACTTCTAAAGGGAAAGGGAAAGGGAAAAAAGTAGGCACTGCTTATCAACTAGAAAACGG
>CAZGDC010000328.1:0-1893 GCA_964524405.1 uncultured Roseivirgaceae bacterium | reverse complement strand
ACTTAATGCACGATGGCGGATTCTCTAACTCAGGAATGACCCAAAAAGTGATTGATAAAGTGCTTTTGAAGTAAAACGAATAGATTCGTCATTACGAAAGCGAAATTTTAAAAAAATTAGCGCAGAGAAATAATGATTTAAACCCTCCAAAGTCTATTGTCAAGTCGAAAATAAACCTTGGAGGGTTCTTTGTCAATGGTAACGGAGTGAAGCCCGCCTTGCCGCCTGTTGAAATTGAAAAGATAGCTTCTTTCTTGTCGCTATGCTTTTAAGAAATCGCAATGACGCTAAAATGCGACAGTTATGGTAATTTTTCCAAATGCAAAAATTAATATAGGGCTTAACATTACCGAAAAGCTTGCAAGCGGATACCATGTAATTGAATCTTGTTTTTACCCTATTCCTTTAAAAGATGCATTAGAAGTAATTGAAAGCAAAAAGCTTTCTTTTGCCTCTTCAGGTATTCCAATTCCAGGTAACCGTAATGATAACCTTTGCTTAAAAGCATATCATCTATTAAAAGAGCCTTTTGATTTGCCCCCAGTTGCCATTCATTTGCATAAAAACATACCCATTGGTGCAGGTTTAGGTGGAGGTTCTGCCGATGGAGCTTTTATGATTAAGCTTTTAAATCAGAAGTTTAATCTTAAAATTTCCATAAAAAAACAAGAAGCATTTGCGAGTCAGCTTGGTAGTGATTGCCCTTTTTTTATCCGTAATAAACCGATGTATGTAGAAGGCACAGGCAATATTTTTTCAGATATTACCTTTTCGCTAAAAGACAAATATTTGGCACTAGTAATGCCAAACATACATGTTTCTACAACGGAGGCGTATGCTAGAGTTAATCCGAAAAAATCAATTATAAATCTTAAAGAAGCGTTGGAAAACGGAGAAACTTTTGGCTTTCAACAAACCATAAAAAACGATTTTGAAAAAACGATTTTTGAAAAACATGCAGAACTAGAGCAAATTAAAGCAGAGTTGATTTTACAAGGCGCATTGTATGCAGGCATGAGTGGTTCAGGGGCTGCCATTTTTGGAGTTTTTGAGGAAGTCCCTAGCGTTAAATCCTCTTATCCATCCTTAATAGCTAAACTATAAAAGGTGGGGTTTTAATATAAGGCGTAATAAACCAGCTTAATTATTGGTTTATAGAGATACGTTCTAACTAATGCCATATTAACCTGCATTAGATTGCTATTTGCTAAAAATTCAAAGAAGAACGTCATTTCGTAGTACAACGAAGAAATATTGGCCACTTATAGTAGTTGGCTACATGGCTTCCTTCATTACCTTCGGGATGACTTGTAAGAGTGGTTTTAATGGAATTCCAAGCATTTTTGCTGTATTATTAGCCGTTTATAATACGTTTGCCGCCTCTTGGTTTCTGTGTTAACCTTGGTGTAAAAGGTTTGTAATATGATGCGGATTATCAATAGATTGAAAATTAAGTTTTGCAATTTCGAATAATCGTTTATAGCTTTTTCGAGCAGATGAATTTGCAAAGGCCTCTAATCTTAATTCTTGGTCGTAGAGGTCGGTTTTGAGAACAGTATTGTTTTTAAATGATTTCATAGGCTATATCTGTATTTGTAATAAGTAATACAACGATGCAACTCAATACCCTCCCTAAAAAGCAATTTATACCATTTTAATATTGATATCGTATAATTAGTTTGAGTTATTTTAACCCAACTTGAAGTAACTACTCCCCAAAATCAATTAAAAAAAGAATTTTTTTCGCTGCGCCTTATCTGTTTTTTTTAGCTATTTTGTTAGTAACAGCGCTGCTATTACTAACAAAAGCAGACTCGATTAGCAAAAAACAACCGTTTTTGTCTCAAAAGTATCTTGGGTAAACAGGTACTGAAAAAGATGGAAATAAAAAGG
>CAZGDC010000327.1:0-1906 GCA_964524405.1 uncultured Roseivirgaceae bacterium | reverse complement strand
TCTCGCAAAGAATTACACCCTGATGTTACACCATAAAGCATTGTTATTAAGTGCTAAAATGTTGTAAATCGTTTACAATAATGGTCAGATTTGTGTTCTGATGTACGTTTATTAATCTTAACCCTATCTAATAGGTCAATCATTTGACTGAAAATCGGCTGTCCGAAAAAAAGGCTACTTTTGCTCATAGTTGTTTTATTGGTGAGACATTAATTCAACTATACGAAAAAAGCATCAATATTTGATGCTTTTTTTATCGGACAACAGTATTTACATATATGATAAATCAGAACAAAACAATATTTCTGACAAGGATTTAATCGACCTAATAAAGGGCATTTAAGACCGTAATCGAATTTAATACTTCCGACTTCTAGCTTCTAACTTCTAGTTACTTTTGCACTATGCATTCATCCGATTTTAATGATACTATTATTGCCCTAGCCACGCCACAAGGTGTTGGCGCCTTAGCCATTATTAGATTAAGCGGCAATCAATCTATTTCAATCGTAAATTCTGTTTTTAAAGGAAAAGACCTGAGCAAGGTTGAAAGCCACACTCTTCACTTTGGCACTATTAGAGATGGAGAAAGAATTATTGACGAAGTTTTAATTTCTGTTTTTAAAGGAACTAGCTCTTTTACCAAAGAAGAATCGATCGAAATATCGTGCCATGGCTCCATGTTAATTGTGAAAGAAATAATGAAACTACTGGTAGCTAAAGGTTGCCGATTAGCCAAACCAGGAGAATTTACCCAACGTGCCTTTTTACATGGAAAATTTGATTTAGCACAAGCCGAAGCCGTAGCAGATCTTATCCATGCCAATTCAGAAGCAGCTCGAAAAACAGCATTAGATCAAATGCGTGGTGGCTTTAGTAAAGACATTAAACTATTACGCGAAGAGCTTATCCATTTTGCTTCTATGATAGAGCTAGAGCTTGATTTTGGTGAGGAAGATGTAGAATTTGCCAATAGAAATCAATTAAAGGCCCTCATTAATAAACTGCTTGTAAAAATTAATGCCTTAATAAACAGCTTCGATTTAGGCAATGTAATTAAAAATGGAGTACCTACGGTAATTGCAGGCAAACCCAATGCAGGCAAATCAACCTTATTAAATGCATTATTAAAAGAAGATAAAGCCATTGTATCTGAAATTGCAGGCACAACACGTGACACCATCGAAGATGAAATTAATCTTGGAGGAGTAAACTTCCGCTTTATTGATACTGCTGGACTGAGAGATACCACCGATACCATTGAAGCCATGGGCGTTGCACGCACCAAGGCTCAAATGGAAAAGGCAAGCCTTATTCTTTATATGCTCGACCTTAACCATGAATCTACTAAAAGCATTTCATTAACTCTCAAAGAGTTAGATAACCAAAAAATTCCCTATTTATTAATTGGCAACAAATCTGATTTAATAACACCAGAGCAGCGCAAATCAGTAGAACTTTTTGATATACATTTTCTATCTGCTAAATCAGGCAATGGACTTAAGGAACTTGAAGAAACAATACTTGAAAAAGTAAATGCCAAGGCATTGCAAACCAATGATACCGTTGTTACCAACCTTAGGCACCATCAACAACTAATACTTACCAAAGAAAGCCTCAAAGCAGTTATAACAGGAATAGATTCAGGCATCACCAATGACTTTGTGGCCCAAGACATCCGCCACTCCTTGCACCATTTAGGCGAAATTACTGGAGAAATATCCACTGATGATTTATTAGAGAACATCTTTAGGAAGTTTTGTATCGGAAAATAAAAAATTGCATTTGTAACTTGAATTCAGCTTCACCAAAAGCTATAATCAAAGAGTAGCACTTACTTTTAACCTGAGTATTCAACTTTATAATTGAGCAGTAATTGCATATTTATATCTACCTTTAAATATAC
>CAZGDC010000326.1:0-1923 GCA_964524405.1 uncultured Roseivirgaceae bacterium | reverse complement strand
ATCGGAGTATTAGTTGGAGTTTGCTTTGCAAACAATCTTGTTTCCGACCCAAAGAGGTCGGGGAATTAAACCAAATGGGCTATCGCCCTGCGATTAAAAAAAGCAATGATTAATTCATCAAAACAGATAGTATCTCTTTCGATATCCGAAAAGTTAGGTACTGTACAAAGGTATAAAGTATGTGAAACGGAAACTATCAATACGTTGGTTACTGAACTCGACCCCAATAACCCCCAATTAGAAACATTTAAAACCCTAGGAATAGAAGTATTATAATGACCCACTTAACCCCAACATCAACTATTACAGAATCGTCTTCTGCGTATAATCAACTCGAAAATATGGAGGTTGGTGAGCTGTTAAGAAGCATTAATACGGAGGATCAAAAAATTGCACTTGCTGTTTCAAAAGTGATACCTACTATTGAAAATTTAGTAAATCAATTGGTTGCAAAATTTAAACAAGGTGGAAGATTATTTTATATTGGAGCAGGCACAAGTGGAAGATTAGGCGTACTGGATGCCTCGGAAATACCGCCAACTTTTGGGGTAACAGCTAATCATATTATTGGCCTTATTGCAGGTGGAGATGGAGCTCTTAGAAAAGCTGTTGAAAATGCAGAAGATGACAGCCAACAAGCGTGGAAAGATGTATTGGTTTTTAAACCAACTTCTAACGATACACTCATAGGCATTGCGGCATCTGGCACAACGCAATATGTTTTGGGCGGAATAAATGAAGCAAAAAAACATGGCATGCTAACTGCCGGAATTACCAATAATCCAAACTCGCCTTTGTCTCAAATTGCCGACATTGCTATTGCAATTAATGTAGGCCCTGAGTTTGTTACAGGCAGCACTCGCATGAAAAGCGGCACTAGCCAAAAAATGGTGCTTAATATGATATCAACATCACTAATGATTAAACTTGGTAGAGTAAAAGGCAATAAGATGGTGGATATGCAGCTTAGTAATAAAAAGCTTTTTAACCGTGGCATTAAAATGATAATAGAAGAGCTGAACATATCTCAAGATGAGGCGAGTAAACTATTAAAGAAATATGGGTCCGTTAGAAAAGCTATTTCAAACAAATAATTTGCAAAAAAAGAAAGAAGGTACAATAACAAAATAGCACCTAATAGCCTTTTATTAGTTTATTTGTTGGCAAAACGAAGCAAAATTTTTGCTCAAAAAAATAAGTTGGCAATTCCTTTAAAAATATCTGTGTAAGAGTTTGTTCTTAAAAAATGTTAATTGCTATATTTGCACTCCCAAAACAGCAGAAGGCTGTTTTATAGGAGAGATGGGTGAGTGGCTTATACCAGTAGTTTGCTAAACTGCCGTACGGGAAACTGTACCGGGGGTTCGAATCCCCCTCTCTCCGCTAAACTACGCCAAGGCTTCGTTTAGCAGGCTCAGACAGTTTGCCTAAGCAGATAAAGTTTTGTGTGTTAGTTGAAATACACCTCGGAGTGTAGCCCCGATAGAAAGTCGGGATAAACTACGCTTTTGAGAATTTAGTTACACAATAAACGATTGTGTAAAAATTGAAATGATACTGAAAAAGTACACCTCGGGGTGTAGCCCCGATAGAAAGTCGGGATAAACTACGCTTTTGAGAATTTAGTTACACAATAAACGATTGTGTAAAAATTGAAATGATACTGAAAAAGTACACCTCGGGGTGTAGCGTAGCCCGGTTATCGCGCCTCGTTTGGGACGAGGAGGTCGCAGGTTCGAATCCTGCCACCCCGACAAAGAGATTCAAGCGAATCTCTTTTTTTTTCTGGTTGCGTAGCTTCCTCCTTCGTTTCATTACGGTGGAAAGGTAGCTTCGTTCCGCAACATGGTCGCGTAGCTCAGCTGGATAGAGCATCTGCCTTCTAAGCAGACGGTCAAAGGTTCGAATCCTTTCGCGATCACT
>CAZGDC010000325.1:0-1963 GCA_964524405.1 uncultured Roseivirgaceae bacterium | reverse complement strand
GAGCTTCGTTTATCAAAAAAACTATCTATTTTTATCTCGAAAGCACCTCGGCTGAATAGTTACGAATATGCATGAATAATTCGGGTTAAATTATTTACCTAACAGCTAATAATCTTATGTCTCAAAAAATGAAAATTCTTGGTATTATTCCCGCTCGATTCCAATCTACTCGTTTTCCTGGTAAAGTATTGGTTGATATCAATGGTATGTCGATGGTGCAGCGTGTATATGAACAAGCCAACAAGTCTTCCTTTTTGTCTAACGTAATAATTGCAACAGAAAGTAAAAAAGTAAAAAAACACGTAGAGGATTTTGGTGGAGAAGTTGTGCTCACTTCAAACAACCATGCTAGCGGAACAGACCGCTGTTACGAAGCACTTAAACTACAAACCGACACCTATGACTATGTAATTAACATTCAGGGAGATGAGCCTTTTATTGCCCCTACACAAATTGATGAGCTAGCTAACCTTTTAGATGGGAAAGTAGCATTAGCCACCTTAATAAAAAAAATAACCACCAGTGCCGAATTATTTAACTATGGCGAAGTAAAAACGGTGTTTAACTCAGAGATGGAAGCGCTTTATTTTAGCCGCCAACCAATACCCTATTGCCGTAATGAAGGCGAGATGGAGTGGCTTAGTCACCATACTTATTATAAGCATATTGGCATTTATGCCTACCGAACGGATGTGCTTGAAAACATATCAAATCTGCCTGTTTCTAATCTCGAAAAAGCAGAGTCTTTAGAGCAGCTTCGGTGGATTGAGCATGGACTAAAAATAAAATTAGCATTTACTCAACACGAAAGTGTTTGCATAGATACCAAAGAAGACCTAGAAAAGGTATTAGCTAATATCGATCGTTTTTTATAAACTTGAGTTCAGCCTAAGGAGTTGTGAAGAAATAGCTACATCCACTAAATTCAATTAAACATAGCTTTTTTTTAGAATTACCAAGTTAGGTCGCACCTAATCATTTGATAGGTTAAAGGTTTAATATTTACACATCTTTCTATGATTTTATCGAGTATAGTTTCTCTATGATTTCTTCTAATAAACTACCCCGAGGCAGAGCCATCGGAGTATTAGTTGGAGTTTGCTTTGCAAACAATCTTGTTTCCGACCCAAAGGGTCGGGGAATTAAACCAAATGGGCTATCGCCCTGCAATTAAACCTGAAAAAGCATTCCTCTGTATTTATGGAGGCATTCTTTGTTAGCATATGAAATGAGATTCCCCTCTACCTACTCGATTATTTTAATCTGTTTTCAATATCCATTTGTTGATGAAGAACACGAATAACCTCAACTATTTTAGTTTTTTTAGAAACTTTATAGAAAATGAAATGAAATTTAACTTTAGTCCTTATATAATTTTTTCTAACGTAACTAAAGTCTTTTCCATTTTCAGGCTTCATAGAAATGTATTCTATTTCTTCAAATATTTGATTAATATATCTGTCTGCCTGCTCAAGTGACCAAGTTTCAAATGTATATGCCCATATTTTTTCAAGGTCAATTCCAGCTTCAATGCTTATTTTGTAATTCACTATTTACGTATTTAAGATGCATTGAACTCAAAAAATCATCCTTACTAAACTTTTCTATAAACCCTGATTTTTCACCCTTTTTCAGTTCTTTAATTAACTCTTTCTTTTTATTTTCTTCTTGTTCAAACATTCTTAACGCTGACCTAACAACTTCACTTGCAGAAGTAAACCTACCAGTTGTTATCTGTTTACTAATAAATTTATTGAAGTAATCACCTAATAATATTGATGTGTTTTTTGCCATAATTATTCTTTATTTATTTACACAAAGATACCAATTATTGGTATCTTTTCAAATACTTTTTTTGGAATTCAGGTTCTGATTTTTCAGCTTGCACCTAACGGGAGCATAAGAAGCGTAGGTGGCTTAAAGAAATGCCCTTTTCAATTTACAAATAAAATAACTCCTTATA
>CAZGDC010000324.1:0-1976 GCA_964524405.1 uncultured Roseivirgaceae bacterium | reverse complement strand
CGTTTAGCGTAAATACTAAAGCCACCAATTTTTCTGATTTAGGAGGAGTAATGCTCAACTTATTACATCCAACTTCCGCAGTTTGTGGCATGCCAAAGCAGTCTGCAATAGCATTAATTAAAAAAATAGAAGCACACGACCGAAAATTTTATACAGGCTACCTTGGCCCAGTTAATATTGATAACGAAACATCATTATATGTAAACTTACGATGTATGGAATTATTTAATAAACAAGCTAATTTATTTGCAGGTGCTGGTGTTACCGCTATTTCTACCCCTGAAAAGGAATGGAATGAAACGGAACTTAAATTTAATACGTTATTAAACATTATAGGATAGGTGAATTATCAACCCATTTTTAATATTGCCGAAATTTGTCACACACTTGGTGTAAGTGATGCAGTGCTTTCTCCAGGTTCAAGAAATGCACCCTTAATTATTAGCTTTAATCGCCATGCTCATATTAAAACGTATGTAATTAACGATGAGCGTTCTGCGGCTTTTATTGCTTTAGGGATGGCGCAAAAATCGAAACTGCCTGTAGTACTTGTTGCTACTTCGGGCAGTGCGGCTTATAATTATGCCCCAGCGGTTGCAGAGGCTTATTTTCAACAGATACCTCTTATTATTTTAACAGCCGATCGCCCTGCTGAATGGATTGACCAACGTGATGGGCAAACCATTTACCAACAGAATATTTATGGCACTCATGTAAAAAAGGGATTTCAATGCCCGGTAGATATTGACAATAGTGATGCAGCTTGGCATTTTGAACGCATTTTTTCTGAGGCTATTAACTTAGCAACCAATGGAGCTAAAGGGCCTGTACATATAAATATTCCTTTTAGAGCCCCCTTTTATCCTACTAACAAAAATAAAGCAGATTACAAAAGCGCAAAAATTGTTCGTAACTCTTTTACAACTAAGCAATTATCAAGTGCCGACTGGGCTCATCTAGTAGATGAATGGAATGCCTTTGAAAAGCGGCTTATTATTGTTGGTCAACATCATTTATCCATCGAACTCCTTCAAGTATTAGGCGAATTAAAAGCTAAAAAACACATCCCTGTTATCGGTGGTATTCTATCGAATATGCACCCCTTAACAGACCTAATAAAATCGCACGATATTTTTATTGATGTATTAGACGAAGAAAAATTAAAGGAGCTACAACCCGACTTATTAATTACTTTTGGTAAATCAGTACTTTCCAAAGGACTTAAAAAATATTTACGTACACATAAGCCAAAGGCTCATTGGCATATTCAGCAAGATGGGCAAGTAGCCGATACTTTTCAATCACTCACACGAACTATTCCTGTAGCTCCCACTATTTTTTTAAATAGCATAAAAGATATTGTTCAAAAAAGCCATTATGATTACAGCCAACAATGGCTAAGTTATCAAAATAAAAGCAGGCATTTTCTAAACAATTTTCACGCTAATCAAGTGTTTAACGAGTTTACTACCATGCATACCATACTCACTAATTTGCCCATGAGCTGCGATGTGCATTTGGCCAATAGTATGACGGTAAGGTATGCCAATAGTATTGGCCTAAGCCACTCCTACCGGCAAATTGAGCTGTTTTGTAATAGAGGCACCAGTGGAATTGATGGCAGTACAAGCACTGCACTAGGCTCTGCATTAAAGGCTAAAAAAACCACTTTGCTTATCACAGGGGATATGGCCTTTTTCTATGATAGAAACGCTTTTTGGCATAACCACATTCCCGATAATTTAAGAATTATTGTACTCAATAACCATGGTGGTGGCATCTTCGATTTAATTGATGGCCCCAATAAACTACCTGAAAAAAAAGAATTTTTTATTGCCAAACAAGATTTAAAAGCCAAGAATTTAGCCGAAGAATTTGGAATCAAGTATTATCATTGCGCTTCTATTGGTGGGCTATCAAACGGACTAAACAAATTTTGGGTACAAGATGGCCACGCTAAGATTTTAGAAATAGAA
>CAZGDC010000323.1:0-2012 GCA_964524405.1 uncultured Roseivirgaceae bacterium | reverse complement strand
AGATACCAATACTTACTAAAAATACTCGTTGAAAAAGCAGCATCTAAATGTGAATTAAATACGTAGAGCCCAACTGTAAAAACTATTGAGAAAAATAGTATTACAGTAACAGTAAGGTTAAATACCTTAGAGAGGTCTTCTTTTTTTACGGTGCTTACCGCCAAGGGTAATGATAAAGTACCTACTACTACTAGGTTTTGAGCCACGGTGTTGTATAAAGCAAACTCCCCATAATCTTCGGGTGCAAATAACCGTGCAATAACAGGGGTTAGAGCCAAGCTTAAAATAGCCACATACACTTTGCCCCCAAACACAACAGATACATTTTTAAAGAATGCCTTTTCTGTTATTATAAAAGCTTTGAGTTTGCTGTAAAGAGTTGGAAACTTCAATTTTATGTTAAATAATTTCTCACCGAATTTTGAATGCTTATTTTTACTTCTTCCCAGATATGGCCTTTTAAACAAATTGGGGTTTCACTTTCTTCTGCTTCTTCAAAATAAACTAATGCTTGAGGTATTGAGATCAATAACATTTGACTGGGATACTTTTTTTGATGAGCTTCTATAATTTCTGAAAGTTGATAATGCATTAAGAGTTCATTAATATCCCAAAAATCTTTTTTGTTTGCTCTTCCTAGTACAGCGTTAATCTTCATAGCTGCAATATCCAATGCATTTAGAATATGGATATCATCTCTTCGTTCAGCAGGAAATATTAAGGGTTGTTCATATTTTACAATATCAACCTTAATATTATTGATAAAACAAAAAAGAGCCCACTTGTTTGATGATTGTTCGTATTGGAAATTAGAACCAAATTCAGTAGTTAACGCTTTAATTATTTTTTTTTGATCAAGGTTTCCTCCAAATAAATCTATGTCAATTGAAATACGATGCCCATACCAAAGTGCCAAGGCGGTGCCGCCTACTAAATAAAAAGATTTTAGCTCGGGTATTTGCTGAAGCCTTATTAATAAGGATAAAGTGTTGGGTTCAACTGTTTTTTTGTAAAGCATTTAAATGCAGATAGAGGTTGATTTATTATTGCACTAATTAGGTAAAGTCGATGATTCGAAATATATTTTGAATTTAATAGAGTTTCTTTTATTTGCTTGTCACCATAATACCTTCTGCATTGTCTGATATCATCCACATCCCCTCTATTAAAAACTCTTTCAATAATAAAGTTAGCTTTATTATCATAATCTAGAAGTTTAAAATCAACATCCCAAAATATTCTTTTGTTAAATAAAGGTTTTTGGTTCATTGATGCCAAAGTTAGCTAAAATTAATTTTGGTTGTGTGTTTGGTATTGAGATATGCCATTTTTTAATCGCAGGGCGATAGCCTATTTGGTTTAATTTCCCGACCCTTTGGGTCGGAAACAACTTTGTTTACGTAGTAAACTCCTACTGATACCCCGTCAGCTTGCTGCGGGGTTATTCATAAGCATTTTTTATATAGCAGCTTATTACTTCGGTTAAGTTCTAAGTAATACAGCTAAATGTGCTTATTATTCCATTAACGTGCTTGATTTTGCCCCGAAGGGATGCCTATGGCAAAGCAATTATAGCTTGGAATAGAATAGGTATGAATAATGCGGGTTAAAACCACTACTACAAGTCATTCCGTAGGTCACGAAGGACTCCTATGGAGAATCTTAGCCATGATAAGTGGCAAAGATTTCTCCGTTGCACTACGAAATGACGCTCTTTGATTTTTTAGCAAATAACAATATGTGTTTATCCTAAAATACAAAATTGCTGTACTACTTAGAATTTAACCATTACTTCAATTAAAATTACACTATTAGAATCAACCTACAAACTGCTCTTATACTCCTCAAAAGTTTGCTTCTGATAAGATCCACTGCCAATAAATTGCAGAATAGGGTAAAAATCGTCTGGGCCACGGTAGCCAGCTAATACGGTAATACGCTCCATTTTTTCGTTTAGAAATACCACTGAGGGGTAGCTTAGTTTGTTATCTAATAAAGTAGCAGCAAGTTCG
>CAZGDC010000322.1:0-2016 GCA_964524405.1 uncultured Roseivirgaceae bacterium | reverse complement strand
ATTTTAGAATCCAAATTGAAATATCAGAGATAATTAAGGTCCTATTCACATAGGCTTTTTCAATTGCCCTTTTTGCGTTTTTAGATAGTTTGGATGGCTCTAATGCATCCCAGATAATTGCACACGTATCCAATAAAACCATTAACTCAACTCCTAATCATCATCTAAAGGAGAGACAATATCTCCAATGGTAGAAGTTGAAGCCAAAAGAGCTAACTCTTCTTTTGCTTGTTCTTTAATTTGAATTGGCGGGCTTATTATGGCTAATAGGTTGCCATTAGATTTAATCGATATTTGCTCGCCAGCTTTGGCTTTATTTAAGTATTTTAATAAGTTAGCTCTAAAATCACTGATGTTAACTGTTTGCATAATTCCAACCTTCTTCTTTGTATGCCATTGTATAAAGTTTTTGTACAAGAGTGTTGTACGACAAACATACACTATTCGCAAAACAATAATGACACGACTAAATTAGGATAGTAAACAAACACCAGTAAACAATTTTGTTTACTGGTGTTTGTTTACTAGTTGAGTTATAGTCAATGTACTAGAAAAACCAATTGAATTTTTAAGATTCTAATGAGTAATCCTTTTATATTCGAAAATTTTGTTACCGGCTCTTCTTTTTGTGGTCGCAAGAAAGAGATCAAAATACTCAAGCAATTAACCAAAGATGGCAATAATGTTTTGTTATATTCAAAACGTCGATTTGGTAAATCTTCTTTAATTAAAGAGCTTTTTTCTCGTCATTTGCCCAAAACCCAGTTTTTGACCATTTACGTCGACCTATTTGAAATATTAGATGCTAATGATTTTTCCCGTTTATTTTATAAAGCATCCGCAGAAGCAATGAAGTTTTCAATCAAGACCGCCTCTCAAAACTTAATAAAATACTTTAAAAAAGTACATTTTGGCATTTCACTAGATGAATCCGGAAGTCCATCGTTTTCACCGACACTCGCTGGTCGCGATTTTGACGAGTTAATTCAAGATACCTTTAGGGGTCTTGAGCAATATGCTAAAGACAAATCAATTAATATTGTTGTTGCATTTGATGAGTTTCAACAAATAGCAGAAGTTAAAGATAAGAAAATAGATGCTATTATTCGCAAATATATTCAAAGCCACAGAAACATTAGCTATATATTTTCTGGCTCTAAACAACACATATTAACAACGTTATTTACGAGTCAACGTAAGCCTCTTTTCTCAATGGCTACTGGTATGGAGTTAACAGCAATTCATTCTGATGTGTTTTTTAAATTTGCTAATAAATCTTTAAAGGGCCGATTAAATCAAATTTCTTTTGATTATTTAGTTGAATTAGTGGCCGGTGAATCAAAGTTATTACAGCAGGCTTGTTATCATTTCTATTACTTAAGGTGTGAAATTGATCACGGTGTTGTTAAAAATGTGGTGAAAAAAATTATTCAGCAAAGTGATGGTGAATATCGAATAATATTTGACAGCCTTACAAAGCCTCAAAAAACGGCACTAAAAGCTATCGCTCTTAATAATGGAACGAAATTATTTTATAAAGAAACCCTAGGTGAGTTAAATACAACGAAGCAAACTCTATTGGCCTCTCTCAAGGCATTAATTAAAACCGACATGGTTTATAAGGAATCCGAACGTTATTTCATTGCCGATAGAAAGTTGCATTTGTGGTGCAAGCTACTTTATTCTAATCGATTATGATTCAACCATTGAATCAGATTGGCTTTATAGTTATAGTGCCGAAATCCCATAGAGCTAGTTGTAAACTACTAAAACAAGGTGAAACATGTTAATTAATCATAAAACCTCTTTTTTATTTCAAGTCGTTTTTATAGTCACTTTAGTTTCTTTATCATTTTCTACGGTTGCTAAACAGGTTTTATCTGAAAAAGAACAAACACGCATCGATTTACTAACACGTACATCAACCATTCCCCAATTGCAAGAAAGTATGAATGATGGGCAATTAACCTCAGTACAACTCACCCAGTTTTATTTACAGCAAATTGAATTAAAAAA
>CAZGDC010000321.1:0-2019 GCA_964524405.1 uncultured Roseivirgaceae bacterium | reverse complement strand
CAAACGGATGAGCCTGTTGTTGAACAAGATGACTTCCAATACCTAACCGAACAGTTTGCGGATTTAAAAATTATCCGTTATAAAATTCCTGGGTTTGATAAATTAAGCACAAGCCAAAAAACATTGGTGTATTACCTTACACAAGCTGGGTTAGAAGGCAGGGATATTATGTACGATATGAACTATCGTCATAACCTAACCATTCGAAAAGCACTCGAACATATTTTTAAGAATTACAAAGGCGATAAAGAAGCTGAAAGCTGGAAACAGTTTGAGGTTTACTTAAAACGTATTTGGTTTTCAAACGGAATCCACCATCATTACTCCAATGCTAAAATAATGCCTGAGTTTAGCAAAGAGTATCTACAAGAATTATTGAATACTACTAATACAGAACTATCTAGTAAAATAGTTAACATTCTTTTTGATCCAATAATTGACGCAAAAAAAATAAACCTAGATGCCAGCAAAGGCTTGGTTAAAGGTTCGGCTGTTAACTTTTACGATCCTGACATTACCGCAGCAGAAGTGGATGTCTTTTATGCACCACTATTAGCTGATGCAGGTTCAGAGCCTCTTTCGTATGGGCTAAATTCTCGACTAGTTCGAAACGAAGATGGTTCTATTTCGGAGGATGTTTATAAAGTAGATGGTCTTTATGGCGCTGCCATTAAGCGCATTATTTACTGGTTAGAAAAAGCGGTTACCGTTGCCGAAAATGAGCCTCAGAAAAAGGCGTTGGAATTATTAATAGAATATTATAAAACAGGCAGCTTAGAAACATGGGATGCCTATAATGTGGCTTGGGTAGCAGCAACGGAGGGAGATATTGATTATATTAATAGTTTTATTGAAGTATATAACGACCCTAAGGGCTACCGTGGTTCGTACGAAAGTATTGTGCAAATAAATGATTTTGATGCCTCGGCTCGCATGAAAGTATTAGCGGATAATGTACAATGGTTTGAAGATAACGCTTCTATTATGGATGCACATAAAAAAGCGAAGGTGGTAGGTGTAACCTATAAAGTGGTAAATGTGGCAGGTGAAGCGGGTGATGCTTCTCCTTCTACTCCTATTGGTGTTAATTTACCCAATGCCAACTGGATTAGAACCAAACATGGTTCTAAATCGGTAAGCCTAGGTAATATAGTGGCTGCTTACAGAAAAGCAGGAGGAGGGGGATTTTTACAAGAGTTTGCCTACAGCAAAGAAGAAATTGATAGAGCAAAGGAGTATGGCGAATTATCGGGCAAACTGCATACTGCTTTACATGAAGTAGTAGGGCATGCATCGGGCAAAATTAATAAAGGAGTAGGCACACCAAAAGAAACCATGAAAAGCTATGCCTCTGCGTTGGAAGAAGCACGCGCAGATTTAGTGTCTTTATACTTTTTACCCGATCAAAAATTAATAGAATTAGGCTTGGTTCCTAACCTAGAAGTAAGCAAAGAAGCGTACGATAGCTATATTAGAAATGGCTTAATGCTACAATTACGCAGATTAAAACTTGGCGATAATATAGAGCAAGCACATATGCGAAACCGCCAAACGGTTGCTAAGTGGGCTTTTGAAAAAGGAGTTGCCGATAATGTAATTGAGAAAAAAGTAAGAGAAGGCAAAACCTATTTTGTTATAAATGATTATGATAAACTTCGTGCACTTTTTGGCGAATTACTAAGAGAAATTCAGCGAATTAAATCGGAAGGCGATTTTGAAGCAGGCAAAAATTTAATCGAAACCTATGGTGTTAAAGTAGATCTTGAAATTCATAAAGAAGTGTTGGAAAGATCAGCGAAATTAAAGTCGGCTCCTTATGGCGGATTTATTAACCCTAAACTTGTTCCTGTAATGGATGATGCCGGAAACATCACTGATGTTACCGTGGAATACCCAGCTGATTTTACAAAGCAAATGCTGTATTATAGCGAGATTTATTCGAACTTGTAAACTTTAGTTTCTAATTAAAAAGGGCGATTTCGAGCATGGAGTCGCCCTTTTTTTATACACCAAGCAAGT
>CAZGDC010000320.1:0-2022 GCA_964524405.1 uncultured Roseivirgaceae bacterium | reverse complement strand
AAGGAGTAGATGTTGAAACAAGGCGAGTGAGTAATGCAGTTAGTTCGGTTACCATTAAATCAACATCCATAAAAAATATTTCTGCACCATTTAACGATATATCTAATGTGCTGGCTAGCCTTCCTTCGGTCATGAGCAATAATGAATTATCCTCTGCTTATTCTGTACGAGGAGGTAATTACGATGAAAACATTGTTCGAGTAAATGGCATTCAGGTATATCGTCCTTTTTTGGTAAGAGCAGGAGAACAGGAAGGACTTAGTTTTATTAATAATGATCTAATTCAATCGGTACAATTTTCAGCAGGAGGTTGGGATGCCATCAATGGAAGTAAAATGTCGTCTTTACTAGAAGCAACTTATAAAAAGGCAGATGGCTGGCACGGAGGGGTTAACATAAACTTATTAGGGGGGAGTGCTTATTTGGAAGGTACTATTAAGGAAGCCTCATTTTTAGTAGGAGTAAGGCATAAAAAAGCAAGATATATACTTAATTCATTAGATATAAACGCAGCTTATGATCCACGATTTACAGATGTTCAAAGTTATTGGAATATTCCGTTAACAGATAAAATTTCGATGGAAGCACTCTTTTCGTATGCCGCCAATAAATACGAAGTAACGCCCGAAAATGGCACCATTTCTTTTGGTACATTTAATCAGGAACTTAGATTTGAAGTAGGGTTTGATGGCCAAGAACAAATGTTTTATAATACCTTACAAGGGGCTGTAAAAATAAATACAGAGGTGTCTGAGGCGTTAGATTTCAATCTAATTGTCTCTTATATGCAAACCAACGAAACCGAAAATGGAGAAGTGGAAGGAGGCTATCGGCTCTGCGATGTAGATAAAAATTTAAGCTCGAATACCTTTGATGAATGTATCCAAACAAGAGGTATTGGTACCCTTTATAGGTATGCGCGCAATGCTCTTTTTGTCAGTATTTTAGACTTAGAGCTAAACGGTTCCTATCAATTAAACCCACAAAATACGCTCAATTTTGGGTTAAGGTATAGCAACCGGTTTATTGATTCTAATATTAACGAATACGAATTTAGCGATTCTATTGGTTACACCACCATAACTGCGGTTCAATCAGGTACAGCACTAATTAATGCCGAAGAGTTTGTAATGTACGGGCAACATCAGTTTCAAAGTAATCAAATAGGAATTACCACAGGCGTTTATGCATCACAAAACTCATTGAATGGTAAATTGTTTATCAGCCCTCGGTTTTTAATGAGATTTAACCCCGCTAACTTAGCAAGAACACAGTTTAAATTTGGAACAGGCCTATATCGGCAGCAGCCTTTTTATAGAGAAACCATTGATGAGCATGGGCAGCGTGTTGAAAATCCAGCAACCCAATCTTCGTGGCATATAATATTGGGCAATGAACATCGGTTTTCGTGGTGGGGGCGTGATTTTTATATGACCACTGAAGTGTATTATAAAAAACTGTGGGATTTAATCCCTTATCAGTTTAATAATGTACGTGTGCAATATCATCCCAATAATACTGCTACAGGATTTGCCACAGGCTTTGAAGTGCGGTTGGCAGGCGAATTTATTAAAGGCACTGAAAGTTGGTTTAGTGTAGGGTTACTATCCACCAAAGAGCAAATTGAAGGCGTAGATACCGAAATGGTAAGGCGACCAACCGATCAACGATTTAAAGTTGGAGCCGTATTTGAAGATCATATTCCCAACGACCCTACGCTGCGTGTAAACCTTAGTTTTCAATATGGAAGTGGGTTGCCCATTGGCCCACCTGGCGATTTAACACAACGCAACCTTTTTACAGGAGATGCCTATTCAAGGGTTGATATTACTTTTTCTAAAGTGTTTTTAATGAAAGCTGAATACTGGGATAATATTAGAATTGGATTAGGTATTTACAACCTTCTAGGCAATAAAAATGCCGTAACATATACCTGGATCCAAGATTTTAGTGGACAAAATTTTGCCGTTCCTAATAATTTAACGGGCAGGTTATTTAATGTTACAATATCAACTGATTTTT
>CAZGDC010000319.1:0-2027 GCA_964524405.1 uncultured Roseivirgaceae bacterium | reverse complement strand
ATTTTAACGATGAGGTTGTGAAAAATAATTCAATCTAATGCGGCATCTCAATGTTAATATGGTACAAGAGAATGGCTTGGTTGTTATTCTACTTCAATGCCCATTTGGCGCATTAATTCGCAAGCATTAAAGCTAGAACAAATGCCCTCTTTAATGGTATAATCAAAGGTAATTTTACCATCCTTAATATCACTCTCAAAACTATAGTTCTGTACAAAGTCTTCTTTTGCAGCTAATTCGCCTAATTCTAAATCATGGGTGGAAATAAACCCAGTAGCACCTAATTTATGCAGTTGCCTAATTAAAGCTTCAGCCCCTTTGTGCCGATCGGCTGAGTTGGTGCCTTTTAAAATTTCATCTAAAAAATACAGACTTGGCTCTCCTGCTTTTACCATTTCAATTAATTGTTTAATGCGCTCTAATTCGGCATAAAAGGACGATACGCTTTCAGAAAGGTTATCTTTTACACGCATGGCTGTAAACACGTGCACCGTTGGGTTAATTATAAATGCCTTTGCACGAATAGGAGCCCCCATCTGTGCCAACACATAGCTTGTAGCTACGGTTCGTAAAAAAGTACTCTTGCCCGCCATATTAGGGCCCGTAATTAAATTGGTTTTGCCCGTTCCGTTAAACGAAAAACTATTTGCAATACCTTCTGCACCTAATAAGGGATGTATTAGTTCGTTGGATTCAAAATAATAGGCGGTATCAGAAAAAGAAGGCGTAACCCAAGTTGGGTGATTAAAATACAAACCTGAAAGGCTTATTAAACATTCTGTAGTGGCCAACGATTCAAACCAGTTTTCCACATTATTCATATTTTGGCTCCGCCATTCTTCTAACTTTAATAGCCATCGAATATCGAGCATAAACGGAATATTGATAAATATATGCATCATTCCGTTGCGGGCTTGTAAATTATCTAGCAGCTTATAAAGCTTATTAATTTCTACTCCCGCTACTTGGTTTGATACAACTACGCCTTTTAACTCGCTCATATAAGTAGAGGTAAAATTTGATTGCTCAATAACAGCTAATTGTTTACCCAACACTTTTAAAGTGGCCAATGCTTTATAAGTGCTACTTACCGTTTGCATAGCGTATGTATGCTGTTTGCCTAATAATATGCCAGAAATAAGTAAAAAAGGAAGATTTGCCCATAAGGTATAATCAAACAAAAATGCGCCTATGGAAGTGAGCAGAATTAATATTGGAATGATAAGAATGGCTGCCTTTAAAAACGTATTTCCTAAAAGGATTGGAGTTTGATGCTGCCAATTTTTAAAAGAAGTAAGCTCTTTTTGATTGATGTGTTCACCAACCCCTGTTGCCCTATACGCTAAACACCATTCTTGGTTTTTGCTAAGCTCTTTAGCGGCCACTTGCCGCTTTATTATTTCTGCCTTTTTCGGCACTGATTGTAGCCACTGTGCTAGTTTTTGCTTGCCAAAAAAGGAGGAGGTTTGGTTAAGAAATTGAAAGATCGATTTATCCCTAAAAAAATCAAGATCGGCACTGTATGGATGTTTATCATTAGCAAACTCATTGCCTCCATCAATCAGGTTAAAATCGCCCTTGAGCTTTGCCAGTTCAAGGGTAGATAAATCCACTAGATTGGATACGTGTTTGAGCTGTTCCTTTATTTTATTATGCCTTTTTACAAGTAGGGCTAATATGCCAACCATTAACAAAAAGAGCACCAACGAAGTTTGCATTGCGCGCTCATTAACTTGGTAAACAATGGCTACCAAGAGCACTAAAAAAACAATAACCCGAACCGTAGAAAACAAGTTCGACTTTTTCGTTAATGCCTTTTTAACTTGAGATTGATTTTCTAATTGCTGGGTATAAAATTGTTGAGGACTCATGTATGTTTTCTTTATAGTTCTTTGATTTTAACTATTCCACAAAGTGGCGCAAAGAACCACAAAATTACACAGAGCTAACGCTTTAAAAATACTAATTAACTGTTAATTATTAATAACCTAGACTTAATTTGATAGATTTTTATCGTACTTTGTGTT
>CAZGDC010000318.1:0-2030 GCA_964524405.1 uncultured Roseivirgaceae bacterium | reverse complement strand
GGGGAATTAAACCAAATGGGCTATCGCCCTGCGATTAAAACATGTAATATGCAAAGTATAATTTTTAATATCGTGATTTTAAGTTCGCTTCTATTAAGTTGTGGAAGTGATAAAAAGGGGTCTATTTCAAAAAATAATGAATTTGAAGTGTATTTAGAATTGTCAGGCAATGACGCTATGAGGTTTGATAAGTACGAACTTCGCGTAAAAGCAGGGCAAAAAGTAACCTTAGAGCTTACACATACAGGTAAATTAGACAAAGCTATAATGGGGCATAACTTTGTGTTACTTAAAAAAGGGACTGATATTGCTAAGTTTGTAAGAAAAGCAGCGGATGCTAAAAACAACGATTATATACCTGAAAGTGACGAGTTTATTGTTAATACCAAACTAATTGGAGGAGGAGAAAGCGTAATAATTACTTTTGATGCTCCTGCAAAGGGAGTATATGATTTTATATGTAGTTTTCCAGGGCATTATGGAATGATGAAGGGTAAGTTTATGGTGGAATAAACGCTTAGTATAAGAAACGTAAGGCAATAAATAAGCATTTTCGTTTCGGTTTATTACTTAGCTAAATATAAATATTTTGCTTTTATTTTTCTCTTAAATGCCAAATTTTATATTTAGCGGACTTAGTTAATATTCACAAAACTTTCAATTTACCACTAATACCATTTTAACGATGAGCGTGTGAAAAAGAATCAATCTAATGCGGCATCTCAATATTAATATGGTATTATATCCTATTAATACAATTATAAAGTAAGCTTTATTTTTTTCGGCAATACATTGCTTAATAAGTTATAAAATATCCGACTTTTGTCATCAAATTTATATTATAATCCTCAAATACAAATCAGATGGGCAAATTTAGAAGTGGTGTGCTATTCGGAGACGAAGTAACCGAGTTATACAAATATGCAAATGATAATAACTTTGCAATACCAGCCGTAAACGTAACAAGCACAAGTACGGTAAACGCTGTTTTAGAAACAGCTAGAGATTTAAACTCACCCGTAATTATACAATTTTCAAACGGAGGAGCCACTTTTTTTGGAGGCAAAGGGTTAAGCAGCGAAAACCAGTACAGTGCCATTCAAGGAGGTATTGCTGGGGCAAAATATGTACATAATATTGCGGAAGCTTATGGTGTTACAGTAGTGTTACATACCGACCATGCCGCTAAAAAATTACTACCTTGGATTGATGGATTATTAGTAGCAGGCGAAAAGCATTTTGTAGAAACAGGGAAACCACTATATAGCTCTCACATGCTCGATTTAAGCGAAGAACCCATTGAAGAAAATATTGATACCTCTGCAGCGTATTTTGAGCGTATGACCAAAATTGGCATGTCGTTAGAAATAGAATTAGGATGCACAGGGGGCGAAGAAGATGGCGTTGACAATACCGATATGGATAGTTCGCGCCTTTATACGCAGCCCGAAGAAGTAGCTTATGCCTACGAAAGGCTTGGTAAAATAAGTAATCGGTTTACCATTGCAGCGGCCTTTGGTAATGTACACGGAGTGTATAAGCCTGGTAACGTGGAGCTAACACCCAAAATTCTAGCTAATTCGCAAACGCATATCGAAGAGAAATTTAATACGGCTAAAAATCCTGTCAACTTTGTGTTTCATGGAGGGTCAGGGTCTTCTAGAGAAGAAATTAGAGAAGCAGTGGAATATGGTGCCATTAAAATGAATATTGATACCGACATGCAATGGGCATTTTGGGATGGTGTAAGAGCTTTCGAAGCTGAAAATCATGACTATTTACAAGGTCAAATTGGTAACCCAGAAGGGGATGAAAAACCAAATAAAAAATTCTATGATCCAAGAGCATGGGTTCGTAAAGCAGAGCAAAGCATGATTGAACGATTAAAAATCAGCTTTGAGGATTTAAACTGCCTAGATAGAAATTAAACAAGACAAAAGACCATTAGACGTTAGACATAAGATCAAATATATGCTCTTATGTCTAACGTCTAACAATCTAATATCTAATCATGAGAATAGCACAAAATA
>CAZGDC010000317.1:0-2060 GCA_964524405.1 uncultured Roseivirgaceae bacterium | reverse complement strand
ATCGTTAGTGTATTTTTATTTACTTCTTTCTTTTTTTAAGAGGAGTTTTGGCTTCTGACATTAATTTTTTCCAGTCATTTTTTACTTCTGAGCTAAGGCTAATGGTATCGTTTCGGTCCGTTTTTGTTACCGTTAATACTTCAATTGGTTTTGTTAAAAAGGATTCAATGGTTTTAAGCATTTCTTTTTCTTCGGGGCTACAAAAGGAAATGGCATTGCCCTTATTTTTAGCTCTACCGGTTCTGCCTACACGGTGTACATAATTTTCTGCCACATCGGGCAAATCGTAGTTAATTACATAGTTTACATCGGGTATATCAATGCCTCTGGCACTTACATCGGTCGCAATTAATACATTGGTTTCGCCCGATCTAAATTGGTTCATAGCCTGTTTGCGTTCCAAATGATCTTTATCGCTATGAATGGTTACGCTTTCTATATTTACTCTGCCCATTGCTTTAAATATGCGCTCTGCCCTTACTTTAGTTCGTACAAAAACCAAAAATTTATTATTTGGGTTTTCATTAATTAAACGCTCTAAAAAAAAGCGTTTGTCATCCATATCAACATAAATAACACCGTGTTCTATGTTTTTTGCCACAGGGTCTTTGGGCGATAGCTGAATTCGGATGGCATTTTTTACCAACGAGTAAGCCAGCTTTTTAATTTCATCATTTATAGTAGCCGAGAAAAAGAGTGTTTGGCGGTATTTAGGAATATGCTTTATTAAATCTCTAATATCCTTTATAAAACCTAGCGCTAGCATATGATCTGCCTCATCTAACACTAAGGTTTCTAACCTGTTAAGCTTAATATGCCCTTGACTTATTAAATCGAACATTCTGCCGGGCGTAGAAATTAAAATATCAACACCCTTGGTAAGTTTTGCAATTTGAGGGTCTTGCTGGGTGCCTCCAAAAATGGCAAACGATTTTACCTTCGTGTATTTACCCAGCTCGGCAAACACTTTATTTACTTGTTCTGCTAACTCGTGCGTTGGCACCATTACCAAGCACTTAATGTTTTCGGCTCTTTTAGATGTTTTTCGAGTATTTATTTGGTGAATGATAGGTATAGCAAATGCGGCTGTTTTTCCGGTGCCGGTTTGAGCAATAGCCAATAGGTCTTCTCCTTTAAGTATAGATGGAATTGCTTTAAATTGAATATCGGTTGGTTTTTTAAACTCTAGCTCAACAAGGCTTTGCTTAATTTCCGGATCTATATTGTATTGGTCGAAGCGCATTATTAGATTATTTAATGCAAAGGTCGCAAAACTTAACCGCAAAGCACACCAAGAAATACGCAAAGTGCGCAAAGAAGCTACTTCTTTATAAAAATAAAATCACCGCCTTCATCTCCTGTGTTTAGTATTACTCCATCTTGAGGCACAGTAAGGCTATTATTTAATACGCTCCTGCGAATAGTTGTAAAAAGCTCACTCGAAGAAATAAATTTTTTATCGTTTTCAGAAAGATATTTAATAAGGTATTTGAAAAACACAGATTTGTCTGGCACGGTAGATAAAGTACCACTAGTAATTGCACGCCTGCTAGGCATGCGATAAAGCAATTGAATATCTCTGTTAGCCTTGCGAATATCTCCTGCTCCTCTGGTTTTAAAAATGCCACCACTAAAACATGCATCCGAAATAAGTAATGTATGGGCTGAGTTTATCCCTCTTATCTGCTCTCTTAAATCGCTATTTGATAACCAGTTGGCAGGGTTGTCTTGCGTAGCATCGGTTGGCCACCAGTAACCTTGGCCAATTTGCTCATCCCAATAGCCGTGGCCTGCATAAAATATTAATAGGTTATCTTCTGGGGTTAAGGTTTTTCGTAAGTTATATAAAGCGTGTAAAGTGGAATTTCGGTCTGAATTTATAAGTTTTACCACTTTATCAGAATCAAATTGGTATTGGCTGCTAAGTATAGTAGCTAGGGTTTCCACATCTTGTGCAGGTTTATCTAAATCTAATTCATCCAATTCATAATCGGAATTGCCAATGAGCAAGGCATAATAATTACCGGTAGGTTTTACAAATTTTGATTTAGTAGGAGTGG
>CAZGDC010000316.1:0-2079 GCA_964524405.1 uncultured Roseivirgaceae bacterium | reverse complement strand
ACCGATTCTAGGGGTACTGCGGCTTATAATTTATCATTATCAGATAAGAGAGCTATCTTATATTAAAGATAAAATATTGAACCCTGATCGTATTTATGGCAAAGGATTTGGCGAAACCCAATTACTTAATAAATGTGTTGATGGCGTTAAGTGTTCCTCAACAGAACATCAATTAAACAGACGAACCGAGTTTAAAATTATTAAACTTAGAAATTAGGTAACTAAAATATCTTCATAATGGTAACTATTTAGCCAAGTGCTTTTGAGTTAAAAAACGATTATTTTTTTGCTAGACGAAGCTCATTTTTATAGCAATAGCAAAGCTATTGCTACGAAAAATAGCTGAAGTATTGTGAAAAAAGAGTTTTTTTTAACCAAAATTGACTTGGCTGAACAGTTACTCATAACGTTTAATTTCCTTTCTCAGTTCTATTAATTCTTTCTCACGAGCTACCATAGGCGTGTTAGAAATACCATCATATACATTGGTTTGATTTTTTAACCAGTTATAAGTAACGGTATGTTCATTAATAGAGCAGTCGTGTGCAAATTTGGTTTGCCCCATAAAACGATTGTCCATTAAAAAACCCACTGATATGGTGCAGTTGAGGTTGTTACTAGGTGTAACAGCGTGGGTCATGGAAATAACTAAATATTGATTATCACATTGTTCAAATGTTACTTTATGAATAGAACAAATGGTAGGGTTTGCTTTTTTCTTGGTTTGTATTTGTTGTAATCTCGATAAGGTTTCCATTGCCACCCAACGTTGGCATGCTTTTAATCCCAAATGATTAACATTGCTTTGCGTTAACCCTACACCATTTAATGCTTTACTCAAAGTATATGTATTATCGTTTACGGAATGGTTATACCGCATGAAAAACAAATTAGAATATCTAAAATAACGAGGTACTAAATTGGTTATTCTGAGCATAAATACTTCAGCACTTACACGGGTTTCTTTTATCAATGTAACTACTTCTTCGGGTCTAAATATTTCTTTTTTAGTATAATCTACTAGGCCTTTAGTAAAAGAGCGTTCATCTAACAGCAATGCGCTAGCCATATAGTACGATCTAAAATTATTGAGCACGTGTTCAAACGATTTGGTTTCAATCCATGAGGAGGTTTGGGGGCGTTTTTTTGCCTCAAGTATATTAAAGCTAGCCTCCCTGCTTAAAATAGAAGTAACTTGAGTGTGTGTGAGTTTTTTATTGATTAAAAGAACAGGCTGCTCTCCAGGAATCATCAAATGCCTTAATTTTTTTAGGGTAGGCTTGTCCTTAAATCCGTCTAAATTAATTTTATAATGGTACTTAGTTTCTAATAGTTGAGTTAATTTTTTATGAATATTAGTGGATTTCGTATCCAAATTTAATTCTTTTCGTAGTTTTTTTGCAGCAGCTTCCAAATCAGGGAAGTAATTATTATTCATTTCTTGAAAAGAGCGAAGCACTGAAAAATATAAACTCTCTACTTTAAAATCGTGTTCCTTGCCAATTCTAATAATAGCATCAACAAAGGCACTAAATTGGATAGGCGCGCTTGCTAGAATAACTAGGAGGTCATTGGCAGAAATCCCAAAAAACTCTAATGGTAGCTCATTTAATATATCCGATTTTACCAATGCCGAAATAGGTGTGAGCTGCTTACTTAACTGCAACGAAACCAGATTATCGTAGCTGGTGTTTAATGCTTTTGCTAAATACCCAATTTTCTCGGGCTTAGGATATTTCTTCCCTTTTTCAATTTCATTAAGGTATGATTTAGAAATATTGGTTAGTGCCGATAATTGCGAGAGTGAAAAGTTGTTTTCTGCCCTAAGCTGTTTTAATTTGAGGCCGAATATAAAACGTACGTTTTGAGCAGATATTTGCATTATGCGAATTTTCGCTAAAAGTAAACTAAACTTTGTTAATTCCAATATGATTTCTTTTGAAACTACTTTAAAAAATATATTAAAACAGCCACTACCGGGCATAAAAGCGCAAAAAATAATGATGCCTCAAGCTGGAGGTATCATTGATCGGTTTTCGATTAAAGTTAAAAAAGGAGCGAACGAAGGGGCTGTTTTAA
>CAZGDC010000315.1:0-2079 GCA_964524405.1 uncultured Roseivirgaceae bacterium | reverse complement strand
AAAAAAATTAACTAAAAAAACCCCAAAAGTGCACAAAGACTTAGAAGGGTTTAATATAGAAATTGATAAATTTGGTGAGATAAAAGGCAATATTAACATTGACAAAATCAATGCCTTTTTAGATAAAAAACTAGAAGATAAAAAACTAAAAAACAAGTAAGACATCTATTAGTCTTTTCTTCTTTTCCATGTGTATAACTATTTATTTAATTATAAAACTAATCTTTTAGTTATTCAATTCAAAATAAAACCCTGAACAATATTATTCAGGGTTTTATTTGCAGGGCGAAAGCCCATTTGGTTTAATACCCCGACCTTCTAGGTCGGTATTAAGTTGCAACTATTGTTTTTCCTGCAAAAATACGGGATTACAATAACCGATTAATTATGCTTAACTAAGCTTAAATGTAATGGGTAATACCATTCTTACTTTTACGGCTTTGCCTCGTTGTTTGCCAGGGCTCCATTTAGGTGAGTTTCTAATTACACGAGCGGCTTCTTCGTCACAACCAGCTCCTATACCACGTATAACTTTTACATCCGTTATACTTCCATCTTTATCTACTACAAACTGCACAAACACTTTGCCTTCAATACCCATTCTGCGAGCTTGCGAAGGATATTTCATTTTTTTGCCTATATATTTATAAAATGCTTGATTTCCGCCTGGAAAGCCTGGTTGCTTCTCCACAATGGTAAAAATTTCATCGGCTACTTCTTCGTCTTCGGCATCGTCAAAAATGGCATCTTCAATTACGGTTTCATCTGTAATGTCAATATCAAGATCTACTTCAATATCCTCTTCAATTTCTTCTTCATCAGGCACTTCAATAATCTCTGGCTGTTGAATTTTTGGAGGAGGAGGAGGAGGTTGCTCCGTTGGAGGAATCTCCGTCATTTCATCAAATTCATCATTTACAGCTGCTAACTCCATTAGCGAATTGTCATCGTACGATTTATACTCAAACGCAAAAAGTACCAAGGCAAGGCTAATAACAAAACCAATATTTCGAAATAAGCTCGATTTTTTAGTCAAGTCTGCTTCAGGTGATTTTTTAGCTTCCATTTATATTATGTTTAATAACATTTATTTCTTTTGTAAAACCAAATATAAGTACAATTAATTAATACTTGGCATGGATTTGGGGTAAAATCTTTGAGATTCCTAAGAATAATCCATATCCAACAATGGTTCCTACACAATTGGCCGCTAAGTCAGCAAAATCATACGATCGTTGTGGTATAAAAGATTGGATTAATTCGATTGTATAGCCATACCCGATGGATAGTATTATGCTGACGAGCATTGGGTTGGGCCCTAAAAATTTAAGTTTTTTATTGCTAATAGCTATTAAACCCATCAATACAAGTACCGCAAAAAGAAAGAGGTGTACGGCCTTATCAATACTAATAAAATCCCAATGAACCGTAGGAATTACACGACCAGGTAGTAGCATTAACAAGGCAATAAACAGTATCCAAAATAAATATAGTTTACCTATATGTTTTGTTAAGAAAAGGAGGAAAAAATTTCTTTGACTCATCACAATCGCTTATGCTTAACCCACATTATATTGTTTTAGGAGAATCGTTAAACACCAATAATGGCCTTATAGGCATCAGCATCTAATAGTTCTGATTTATCAGCACCATCGGCTATGGTAACTTTAACCAACCACGTATCATAAGCTGCTTGGTTTATTGATTCAGGGCTATCTTCTAGCGTTTCGTTAAATTCATCGATTGTGCCAGATACTGGCATAAATAAATCGGATACCGTTTTAACCGCCTCTATTGTACCAAACACTTCTCCTGCTTCTACTTCATCGCCTACCGTATCAACTTCAACAAATACAATATCGCCTAATTCTTTGGCTGCAAATTCTGTAATGCCAATTATCATTAATTTACCTTCAAACTTAATCCATTCGTGGTCTTTTGTATATTTTAAATCGGCAGGAATATTCATTTTTAAATAGTTTTAAAGTGTTAAAAAATGTAAAGTTCAAATTTACAAGGTTTTTTAAAAGTTACCTAAATCTCTAATGGTTTGTTGTTTCAAGTAATGTAACTATTTAC
>CAZGDC010000314.1:0-2081 GCA_964524405.1 uncultured Roseivirgaceae bacterium | reverse complement strand
ACTAGTAGTGGGTTCTTTAATTATCAATAAATTTTTGATAATCGGGTCTAGGTAAGATGTAAAAAATGACCTCTGGATGCGTGCTATTAAACCACAAATTATAGCGTGCTATAATTTGTTGATAATTTAAAAATTTATAGCCTTCTTCTGCATCTCTTACTTTTTTATTTAAAGAATTATAATCAAAAATCATGGAGCTCATATTGCGTCCAAAATTAATAGCCAACCTGCCAACAAAATAGGCTTTAAGTGTTATGGTGTTAGTAACTAATCTGCTTACCAAGTAGTATTCTGGTTGATCGAATGGAATATTTGGCTTTAACACAATGCTTTCTCTTATAGCTCCTTCTCGAACTACCATTACCCAACGGCTGCTGTCTTCTTCAAAATGTTCTAACACAAATAATTGGTTATTAACACTAAATCCGATGAGTTTGTTTTTTAAGTATGGCTTTTCTTTATTTTTCTTTTTATAGGTAATTAACGGCAATGTTGGATCTAATAATAAATAAGGTTCTTCATACTTTATTTTAGTATCTTCTTTTTTTCCGTTATTTAAAATAACGAATCCATCCAAGGCTTGGCCGTACCTATCTATGTCAACATATCTTTTATAGGCTTCTTTATTTATGTTTTGGGCAAAGCCAGAACTGCATAAAAGAATAAAAATAAGACTAGAAAGTAAGTGCTTCATTAGTAATTTATTGGGCTAAAATACAAATACCTTATCAATTATAGTACTTGTTACGATTTTTCAAATTAATTATCTAAAAGTAAATATAAAAAACGAAGTGCAAAATAGATATTTTAAATTAGTGTTTGTTCATAAATAAGATAAAAAAATGAAGATACATAGTTTACATCTTTCACATCGTCTATAATTCAATAAAAATTATCTTAATAAAAATCCATTTCAATTCTTTATAATTGCGTTTGTAAACATAAAAATAAATTTTTATAATAATGATTGAGCAACAAGAAGAAATAAATCAAGATCAAATATCTATTCTTCAAGATAAAATAAAAGCGGTATTTGATGAAATAGGAAAAGTAGTTGTAGGGCAAGAGCATATGATTAACCGGCTACTGGTAGGGTTGTTTTCTAATGGGCATATTTTATTAGAAGGGGTGCCAGGTATTGCCAAAACATTAACAGTAAGCACGTTGGCCAAGGTGCTTCACTTAGATTTTCAGAGAATACAGTTTACCCCCGATTTATTACCTGCGGATTTGGTGGGCACGATGATTTATAATCAAAAAGAAGGAAGCTTTGAGGTAAAAAAAGGGCCCGTATTTGCCAATTTAATTTTAGCAGATGAAGTTAACCGTTCACCAGCCAAGGTGCAATCGGCCTTACTTGAGTCGATGCAGGAAAAACAGGTTACTATTGGAGATACTACTTATCAGTTAGATAGACCCTTCTTGGTTTTAGCCACTCAAAATCCAGTAGATCAAGAAGGTACTTACCCTTTGCCCGAAGCACAGATAGATCGTTTTATGATGAAGGTACATGTGAACTATCCTACAAAAGCAGAAGAGCTTAAAATTATGCGTAGGATGTCTGATTTATCATTCAAATCAGAAGTTGATACCATATTAACTAAGGAAGATATTTTTGAGATTAGAGAGGCGGTTAATAAGGTAAACCTAAATGAATCGATAGAGAATTATATTATTGAATTAGTGTATGCCACTCGTGAGCCTAAAAGCTATGGCTTAGAACATGAAGCACAATATATACAGTTTGGGGCTTCGCCTAGAGCAACCATTAATATGAATTTGGCTGCTAAAGTGATTGCCTTTTTTAACAAGCGCGATTATGTATTGCCCGAAGATGTAAAAGAAGTGGCTCCAGATATTTTAAACCACCGAATTATTTTAAATTATGAAGCAGAAGCGGATGGGGTTACAACACAGGATGTAATTGAAGCGATATTGCATAAAGTGCCAATCAGTGGTTAATTATTTTACACCAAGGCACTGTTAAAGAATAACTACTCCTTTTTGACTAGCTCTTTTGTCTGTATTTTTCGTTAAAAAACAGAACCATAGCTATGCTATGCTTAGGTTTTTTGCCTCAA
>CAZGDC010000313.1:0-2088 GCA_964524405.1 uncultured Roseivirgaceae bacterium | reverse complement strand
ATTTACAGGTTCAACAACCTTAACATGTTCGCCAAAGTTAACGCCTCTAATGGCCGATTGTATAATAGTTGGTTTATGCATGTACTCCATTATAAATAGTTTCGATGGCGGCTATTGAAAGTTCGCCTTCTTTGCCTTCCACAATATTAGAAATTTCGCCCGATAAGTCTTTTACCACTTCTTCGATTACCCGATGATGATTGGAGCTTGAGCCTTGGTATTTACCATAATTATTGGGCTGATCTACAAATGAAATATTATCTGGCAATGGGTGTGATTCCACATCCCAATACTCTATTTTATTCAAATACCCACCTCCAATTTTTATAGTTCCTTTTTCTCCAATTATAGTTATACTGCCTTCGTAGTTTTTATTATACACATTGGTTGTCCATGAAATTGACCCAATTACGCCCGATTCGAATAGCACCGATGATTGCCCACAGTCTTCAATTTCAATATCGTGCGCTTGGGTAGCCATTACGGTTTTGGCTTCGGTTAGTCTGCCAAACCACCACACCAATATATCTATAAAATGACTTGCCTGTGTAAACAAAGCACCTCGTTCGGTTTCTTTACTCCCTCGCCAATCCGATTGGTTATAATATGCTTGATGCCTGTTCCAAAGTACATTGCAATGCACTTTGTAAATTTTTCCTAAGCGATTGTTTTTTATGGCTTCATCGGCTAATTTGATAGGCACATTATAGCGATTTTGCTTTACTACAAATAGTTTCAACCCTGCATCTTTAGCTGCCTGAGACATTTCAGCTGCATCTTTAGCCGAAAGGGTCATGGGTTTTTCAACCACCACATGTTTACCTGCCTTTAAGGCAGCCAAGGCCATGGGTTTATGTAAATGATGTGGGGTGCAAATACTCACTATATCAATATCTTCTTTTAGCAGTTGATGATAATCTTGATGCACTTGCATTGTGCCATATAATACCGCTTGAGATGCCGCACTTTCTACTATAATATCGCAAACCGTTACTAATTCTGTAAATTCATACGAATCTAGTACCGCAGCATGCCGCTTACCAATATGGCCACAGCCGATAATTCCAAATCGTTTTTTCTCCATTCTTAAAAATTATAGTGTAAAGATAAAAATTAGAACGCTTAGGTAGCCAACTCATTCAACAACTTCGCAAGATCTCCTGTTAACTCCTTTCGTTCGTATCTATTAATTAATTCTGAGTTACTCAGTTCTGTTCCACTCTTAAAAGCTTTGTAAAGCAACAATACACGTATTTTTAAAGCCAATTTATCATTATACGTTAAAAAAGAATCGTAGCCACACGCTGTTAATACCTCATTGGCCTCGCTATCTAATTGCCCAATTGCCAAAATAGCTTTTTGAGCTGAAAAATATTCAAAGAGTTTACCGGGCAATATCCATGATGAGTTGGAGGTATTATTAACCACTAATAATAACACGGCCGATTGTTGATATAACTCTAGCACTTTAGTATGTGATAAATAATCTGGAATCTGTATTTTTTCTTTCAGTTGGCGATGCCCTCCTATACTTTTTCTCACCGATTGCTCAATGGTGCCAGCCAAAACTATTTCTAAATCGTTTTTAAAGGTTTCATTTTCAGCACAAAGTTCATCAAGTACTGCCCATAAATTTGCTGGATTTCTACCTTTATTCAAAAGGCCTACATGCGATATTCTAAATTTATTAGGCGTAACACGATCCATTTGTTGTAAAAAATCTTGTGCATCAAACCCATTGGTAACCACATGCACATATTTAATACCTCCAGTTTCTGCCAACTTAGCTGCTAAATTATTAGTTACCGTAAGCACACTATCTGCTTGGTGCATTACATTACGTTCTAATTTTTTATGGGTAGCCCACGATTTTTTAGTTAGGTTAAGCTGAGGCAACACATCCCAATCGCTCCAAGGGTCTCTAAAATCTGCCAACCATTTTACCCCTGTTCTTCGTTTTACCTCCATCGCTATTAAGTGCATACTATGCGGTGGACCCGTAGAAATAATCACATCTACGGGATTTTTTTTAAGGTAATTTGTTAGGTAATTTACTGCAGGCCGTACCCAAAATATGCGCGCATCAGG
>CAZGDC010000312.1:0-2090 GCA_964524405.1 uncultured Roseivirgaceae bacterium | reverse complement strand
TTATATCAAAATAATTAAAATTAAGGATTCAATATCAACGCAACCCCATAACAAATTAAATTCCATCCTTCTCTTGGGGTCGATTTATAGTTTTTTTGTACTAAAAAAATAGGTGTAGCTTAATAAGCTATGACAGCCAAAAAGAAAACCAAAGAATATACCAATGGATAATTGACTATTATTTGGAAGCCTGCTATCTGCTCACATTCTGAAGTTTGTATTAATTGTTTACCGGAAGTGTATAACCCCTATGGAAAGCCTTGGATTACCATTGAAAAAGCAACCACAGAACAGCTTAAAGAACAGTTGGCAAAATGCCCATCTGGAGCGTTAAGTTATTATATGAATGATTCTGAAAAAAATACAGAAGTAGCAGAGACCAAAGTAGATATTATGGCCAATGGCCCATTGATAATATCAGGTGCTATTAATGTAAAGGACTCACAAGGCAATACGGAAAGCAAAACTAAAAAAACAGCTTTTTGCAGATGTGGGGGATCCAACAATAAGCCTTATTGTGATGGCACACATACTAAGATTGGATTTGAAGGATAAATTTATTGTTTAAACCAATCTTATTTATCTTTTTTACCCACCTGAAAAGTTCTAGATATATTAAAACCAAATCGAATATCTCCATCCCAAAAATTATCTCTTGTATCGGTTATAAAGCCTTTTTCAAAGGTTGGGCGCGAATTAGTTACATGTAATTGAAATACATGACCACCGGTTTCTATATCAACACCAAAACCAATAGCATCATAAGTCTCTACTGATTGAATGGGGTTAAATTGATAATAGTACTCGCCCGTTAAGGCAAAACTTTGGCTTAATTTATAACGATATGCACCGCCAAGGAAGAAAATGTCATTTTCATCGCTTGCCTTAGGCACCGTGTTAAGGTGCACCATACCTGGCATAATTTGTAAAGATAATTTTTGGCCAAACTTTCGAGAGATTAATAACTCGTGCGCAAATCCCATTCTTTGCAAAGTGGTTAAATCTTCTGCTATTTTTACCGTAGGTATGGCAATAGTTGTAAGTAAGACCATAGTTACAGGAGATTTTTCAGCTCCTGATTTTTGCTGCAAAAATTTCCACTTTACAAACCCGTCATACGTTTTTTCATAGGTACTTCGCCCAATACCAACATTAATCAAATCAGTAAGCCCGTATTCAAAACCAAGTTTCATATTGGCTTGATCTAAGCCAAAAAGCTCTTCAATTCCTGAATTAACAGGCCCAAACCGGTGATAAATAATAAAATCAAGTTCGCCTTTCGATTTGGTTTTAGTGGAGTGTCCATTTATTATATGAGTGCCTTTAAAAGCAGCCAATGTATAATTAACTTCAGGTTCATCATCCTCCAACATATCTAACATGTTATCTTGGGCAAATAAAGGAACAAAAAAAAAGGTGCACATCAATAACAGGCTGCTGCGTTTTACGCGTAGTAACGTATCTAAATTTTTATTTTTCATCAATTGGGTATTCAAAGGTTACGGTTACTTCAACAACTTCGGCAATTTTTTGAAATAATAAAGAAGGCACTTCTACATCGTAATCTTCTAGCTTTACATTAAACTTTGCAGTTACTACAAGTTTCATCTTCTCATATTTTACAGAGCCTTTTACAGTTACTTCCTTGGTCACCCCATGTATGGTAAGTGCTCCTAATGCAATCACCTCATTTTTTGATTTTCCACTTTCCCATTGCTGGATCACTCCTGAAAAGGTAGCCTTTGGAAACTTTTCAGTTTCCATATACTTTTCATTAAAATGCTCTTGCATTAATGATTTCGCAAATTCAAATGAGTTAATAGGAATAGAAAAACCAACCTTTCCATTAGAAAGATCTATGGCACTTTTACCTTTGGTAGTGGTGGCCGTAATATCTTCAAGAGTAGCACTTGAAAAGAATTTAATAGAACTACTAGTTGAAATCACCTTTTGAGCGATCCCGAGTTGGCTAAAAAGCAATAGCCCAATCAATATTATATTTTTCATAGTAGTAGGTTTAGTTTTACTTTATTTTAATTGTTTAGTGCGCCATCATCTACCCAACAAGCAATGGCATCTTTTTGTGCTTG
>CAZGDC010000311.1:0-2124 GCA_964524405.1 uncultured Roseivirgaceae bacterium | reverse complement strand
CTAACATTGAGATAGTATAACACTAAATCCGAAAAGGAAATTTTATGTAAATAGGTACGTAAATAGTTAGTCTTATAACTCCTTTGTGGCACGTATTAGAGTATGCCAAGTTGCAGAGTCAAGTACCGCTTCTTTTTTATAAGAAATAGCCTCACAATAATGAATAATGGTTTCGGCTCTTTCTTTCGAATACGGATGCGTGCTAACCCAAGATAAATATTCTTCTATTTGTGAATTACTACCTAAATTATATAAAAAATCGGCAAATGCCGTTGGGTCTATGTTTGCTTCTATTAAGTAATCAACCGATTTTAAGTCTGCCTCTTCTTCCAACGATCGATCGTAGGCCGATGAAGTAAGTGTTTTAAGTGATTCTACTATTATTTGACCATTCCCGTTGCCGGTAGTCATTGAAATGAGTACGGCTAAGCCCAATTCTTTTACGAGCTTTTTCATCACATGGTCTAATTGTATATGGGCAAGCTCATGCCCCATAACGCCTGCCAATTCAGCCTCATTTTTTACTGCCAATAGTAATCCTGTATTAATAATGAGGTGTTTATTGGGTAGTGCAAAGGCATTAACTTCACTAGAGGCTATAATATGTAAGCGGATATCCTTTTTATCAATATTATTAGCCGTGCAGATGATGGACAATATACTATCGAGGGGAATCGTGATTTTATCAATATCAATTTCTTCATTATTTTGATGAAAATATTCCCAAAATAATTTGCCTAATTTTTCTTCGGTAGAAGATATATTCTCTTTGAGATTAAACATGCGCATCCAATCCACTTGGTTGGCTGTAAAAAGTAATCCTGCAAATAGCCCAATGGCTATCATTAGTTTATATAAGATTTTGTCCATTGCCTGGTTTACATATAATGTCTGTAATATCTCCGTATAGCCACCAATGTATATGTTTTCCTTTTCGGGCTTGCACCGAAGAGTAAATGGTGGCTACAAATTCAGTAAGATTAAAAATAAGCACAATTATGATATAGGAAATATAGGTGTTTGAAATGGACTCGTCTCCAAAAATAATAGAAACCGACCACCAAAATCCATAGCTATTAATTAATACTAATGAGAGCTGCGATAGCAATGCTTGCGTGGCATGCCAGCGCACAAAATAAGTGCCATTTCGATTGGCTATATAGAAAAAAAATGTGGCAGCTAAGTTAATTATAGGAATAGGCAACCCAGCAATTACAGCTACCAACGACATTAGGTAGCTGTACGAGGCTTTTTCGGCTTCGTGCTCGCTTGGTTCGTAACTAAATTTATAGGTGTTAATCATAGTCCTTTATACATGTTCCAAATCCAATTGGCCATTACCAAAATAAGTAGAGGAATGGCGTATTTCTTTTTCCTAAGTAAAATTTCAAATTGTTTATACCCATTATAAAAACTATTGCTTTTACGTATCAGGTCTTTTACTATCCATAATGGGGCAATAATTAATATAGCCACGAGTATAATGCCTATCGGGTTCCATAAAATGGACTCCATAAAATGCCCATGTATAAGTGCTTCTACTGCTCTTGTTGACCCGCAAGAAGGGCACGGTAGGCTCGTTGCTCTTTTAATAATACAAACATTAAATCCACCTTTTTGTTGATACGTATGGTAGTTTGCAAACAGCCAAGCATACCCTGCCCCACAAGCTACACCCATAAGGGTGTAAAACTTAGTACGGGTTAATGCCATTAAGCTAAGGCTTGCTGTATTTTAATAAAATTCTTTTCGCGGGTAGCTCCCATAATTAGAAAATAATCGACAATAGCCCAAATACCCAATCCTCCACAAGTTAATAATTTGCCAACTCCAAGGCCTGTATCACCTATCATAAAACGATCAATACCTAGAGTTCCTCCTAAAATAGAAACAATTAAACTGGTGGTAGGATCTTTAAATTGTAAGGTTTGCAGTATCGACCATTTGCCATCGTCTAATTGAATTAAGCGGTCTCTAATTTGTATAAGTTGATGACTCTCGAAAAATTTACCATTGGTCATGATAAACATATCTACTTTTTGTGCGTCCATTTTGTGTAAGGTTTTAGTTAAGTTTTAGTTAAGTTTTTTAATTATGTAATTGGTAAAGCTAATTAAATTGATT
>CAZGDC010000310.1:0-2134 GCA_964524405.1 uncultured Roseivirgaceae bacterium | reverse complement strand
TTTTTTTATCTTTCTTAGTAATTTTTTAGCTGACTTTCTTGGTCCACCATCACTTTTATCACTTTTTGCGGCTAAAGCGAGCACCTTTGCTTTTACTTTATCGCCCTTTTTTAGATACAGAGCCGCCAACCTAACTTTTGCCCAATTGTGACTAGGCTGACCTTTAATATGAGCTAGCTCTAAGTAGCTTTCTAGTGCAATGATTCCTTCATCTATTTTTATACCGCCCAAAACAGCATTTCGTCCAATTTGATATAAAGCAGATATCGAAGCTACTTTTTCACCCTTCTTTTCTCTAGTAGAGAGCGAACTATCTAGTTGACTTTCTATAATAGATGAGGCTTTGGTAAAATAATGAAAAGCTTTTTCATGTTTCTTTGCTGTTTGAAATGAAAAGCCAACTCTAAGTAATGCTTCAGGTGAATTGGGAAAAGCATTTGCAAGCATCTCGGACTTTTCAAGTAGCATATCAGTTTCATCTTCCTGCCTATGTATATTAATTTGTGCAATCAGACCTTCTTTTTTATCTAGCTCAGTTAATTTAACTGAAAGCTCTCGCGCTTTATCAATTGAGCCACCCACGATTGAAGGTGCCTGAGTATAAAAAGATATTAATCCGCTTAGCGCTTGAGCATTGTTTGGGTCAAGCTCTACTGCTTTGAAAAAATGCTTTTTCGAATCTGACGCGTAGCCTGGAGCAGAAAAAATTGATGCATTACCCGCTTGCATACCACTGATGCTAGCAAACCAATAATGGTAATTAGAATCGTTAGGCTTCATATCAAGCGCTTCTTTGATTAGCTCCTCTGCGTCATCAAAGTTACCATTTCTCATCTCTAAACGTCCAAGATATAATTTAGAAATGGCACTGTCTTTGTTTTTTTCAAATAGCTCTTTAGCTAGCTCATAGTTTTCATCCTCAAAGGCTTGAACTGCTGGGTTAGCATTTGATAGTCCAGATGCAAGGCATGAAACAATTAGGCTTATTAATAGATAATTTTTTAATAAATTCATTCGATTTTCCTTTATGGTGATATAAATTTGTTTTGTTAGTCAGACTTTTCTAAAGAAATTTGTTTGTATTCGACCCGATACTTCTTTCGGTATTTTTTTGAAAAATAAATTATTGCTAATACACCAATAATGCTGGGAAGTACCCAAGGAATAATTTGCAAACCGCTACCAAATATCTGACGAAAAAAACGTAGTCCACCAAAAGCAAAAAATGCCGTATATGTAGCGATACCCACGCCTAGAATATTTCCCATATGTTCAATAATCCATTCTCGCTGTTTTATTTCCTTCTTAAATATATATTTTAATAAACCGTAGGAAATAGCAATTGATAGTAGTGAAAACATAATGAACAATGGCTGAATAATAATAATACCAACGATGCCCACAATAATACCCATTGCTAGCAAAATCACAATGGGAGCTAGAGCGCTTGGTGTTTTTAACAAGTTACGTTCAGATTTCACTTTCAGCACTAAAATTGATTGTTTTACATTAACGAAAACCAGCATGGATAACATCAAAAGAAAAACTGCAACTTCTCTGCTTTGTTGTTTTAAGCTAAATGATTCAGCCTGTGATAAATTTCTCTCCGGCACTCTCACCCCAACTGGGTCAAGCAAAACTAGTACGCTCATAATAATCCCGCTAATCGAAATAGCAAACATAGTCCAGACAAAAATTTTGCCTATTCTCTTATGAAATGAGCTACCTTTTTTCGATAACGTTGGTAACCAGAAAACCACTAGCCCTACGGCTCCTAAGGTAATGTGAAAATATAGTAAAAATTGATGTATATAATGTATCATAAATTTCCCTTGTTTCTAAAGTGAATCAATCATCTTGTAAACAAGTCTACTTATTTAGGCTGAATAGAATAAGTGCCAGAAGTCACCAATGATAACCATGACTTTTGGCCTATAGTGAATAATCCTATTTTAGGTCATAATACGCTCAAGCCTAAGACTAATAAAATTCAATCTATGACAATAAAGCCTATAAAAATATCCTTAAACGAATGGGGCGCTATCTTTACTTGGTTAACGGTTTTCATCATAACGTTAATGGCAATCGACAGATCTAGCTGGGAAGTTAAAATTGGTTTATACCCTGTCATTAC
>CAZGDC010000309.1:0-2136 GCA_964524405.1 uncultured Roseivirgaceae bacterium | reverse complement strand
TAAATATCTTCTGTTAGCTTGGCACTTTCAATACTTTTTTTATAATAGGTAAGTGCTATATCGTTCTTATTAATGGTTTGATAAGTCAGTCCTAAATTATTGTAAATAGCACTCTTTTTTGTTTTGTCTTTTTCAAGAACTAAACTTTTTTTTAGGTACTCAATAGCTTTTGCATTATTATTTTGAAACATAAAAATTACGGCTATATTAGAAATTACTTTTATTTTTCCTTGACTATAATTATTCAATTCAGCTATATTTAGTGCCTCAAAATAAATATTTAATGCTTTTTCGTAATGACCAATATTTTTATTTGCTATTCCTAATTCATTTAAGCAATCGGCTACTCTGTTATTATTGTTTAGTTTTTTATAAAGTAATTTACTGCGATACATATAGTTAATTGCTTCGGTAGATTTTCCGTGCTTTCTAGTAGATTTCCCTAAATTATAAAGAGCTAGTGCCATTTCGGTAGTATCATTATGCTCGATGCTAATTCTAAGTATTACGTTTAATATTTCCTCAGATAATTGAGGTTCTGAATCCATGCGGCTTTTATATTCTTGATATAAAATAGCTATTTGCTCTTTATGTTTTTTGCTTTTTAGTTGCTCTATTACATAGTCATGTTCCAACAAAGTAGAATCTTGTGCTAGTACTGTTAAACTAACAAAAACGAATATTAATAGGTAAAACAACCGTAACATTATGCTGTGCTTATATTTAATAAATAACTAAAATTACGTCTAAAAAATGCATTTTATGTAAGAGGTTTAAAAAATCCCTTTAAATGGGTGATTCTCAAAATCCCTTTAAATGGGGATGTGCCGTAATAACATTTGTTTCATCTTTGGTCTTAAATAAAATCATTTTAAAAATTATGAAAAAATCATTATTAACAACAGTACTATTAGGGTTGGCTTTTTTAATTACATTAAATACAACAGCTCAAAAATTAGGAAACTTTGGGAGCTCTATTGAGAAAAAAGTGGGGCCAAAAACAATTAAAGTTCCATATACCGATGTGATATCTTATTTAGGCTATGCTGCTCCTGGCAATGAAGATGAAACAAGAGACGGAAAAAAATTCTATTATATCTATGTTTGGGTGCCTGCTGTAGCTCCTGAATTAGGTGTTCGTATGATGTCTCCAGTGCCTAAAGGCTTTAAAACAAAAGGAGCAACCGTATCTGAAGAATATACTAAAAATGCAAGTTCAAAAGATTTTTTTGATACGTATATTACTTTAGAACGTTCAGATATTGTTTCTAAAGATGGAATTACAGAAGCAGGTGTAAAAGGAGCTAAATGGGTAACATTAGAGCGAAACGATGACAGTAGTGAAATGCCAAAACAACCAAGTGGAAGTAGCTATAATTCATTACTAAGGTATAAAAGTGAAGTAAGTAACCCTGCCAAAGCATTAACCGTAGGCTTGTACCGAATTGGTTTTACAACCTACAAAACAGGCGAAGTACATGGTACTTTTTTAGCAGAAGTAGCAGCCCCTATTAAATTGCCTGGTGTTGCAGTAGGTAAAACACTAGATGAGCTAAAATCTCAAATGAAATAAAAAAATACTAATTAAAGTAAAGTGTGGTTAACCACACTTTACTTTATGATTTTAAACAATTTTACACACACACAATGATTACAGGAATAACATTAATCGTATTAAGTCTGCTAGCGGTAGTACCCTCTATTCTTCTTGCAAAAAAACCAAATGCCCAAGAATTATTAGATAAAATAACTCCTTATCAAGGATACATAGGCATTGTGTTCTTTTCTTGGGGCATTTTCGGGATTGTTTTCAGTGGTGTTTTAGGCCTTAGCTGGATGCCCACTTGGCCTATATTTTGGGCAACTACTTTGGTGGTAAATGCACTACAAGCTTTGCTCGGTTTCCTTTTAGGCTACGGAATGATTTCAAAATACGTGTTTTCTAAAAGCGAAGAAGCGAAGAAAAAAGGGGAGCAGCTGCTTGCTAAACTGGCTCCCATACAAGGCAAAATAGGGATTGCAGGCATATTTGTGGGTATATGGAGTATTGTCGCTTCTATTTTGTTGTATGGAGCATAGTTTTAGGTAACCTCACATTACTATTATATGATTAGTTTCACTACTTATAATAGTAGT
>CAZGDC010000308.1:0-2146 GCA_964524405.1 uncultured Roseivirgaceae bacterium | reverse complement strand
AAATAACTAATATAACGCCAATGCGATAATTTTTTAATCCGCTTTATCCCGCATTATTCATGCCCTATTTGTTATGAAAGCTCCACTGGTCTTCGTCTCGCTGAGACCAGTGGAGCTTTCCATTAAAAACCGCTCTTACACGTCATTCCGAAGGTTACGAAGGACTCCTATGGAGAGTCTTAGCCCTGTAGCCAGCTACTATAAGTGGCAAATATTTTCCGTTGCACTACGAAATGACGTTCTTCTTTGAGTTTTCATCAAATAGCACTATGTGTTTATCAGGTAATACAAAATTGCTGTATTAAGAACTTACCTGTTAATAATTAACCCCTTGTGTAGCATTTTTTCGGTTTTAAATAGTAATTGAGAAAAATAGGTAACACTATTATTATAACACATTATAACACCTCAAAATTAATTATGTATAAAACCAATTTAGCTTAGTTTTTTTTAATTATTAATTCAACCTCTGGTACAGCTTTCATTAATTCTTGTAACTCTAGTAACATTTTTTTATCATAATGATAAGGGTAGAGAATTTTGGGTTTAAATTCTTTAACTGCATCTACTACCATGGCAGCATCCATCGTGTAGGGTAGTTTCATGGGTAAAAATGCAGCATCTATATTTTTAAGTGCTTTCATTTCAGGAGTGTTCTCGGTGTCGCCTGCAATAAGTATTCTCAAATCGCCTAGTGTAAGTACATAACTATTGCCTTCTCCTACTTTGTGATATAGTTCCCCTTCTTCATTTTTATGAACTATATTATAGGCAGGCACAACTGTTATGCCAACCCCATCAATACTTAATTGCTGCTTTGGGTAAAGCACCATGCCTTTTCCCCAAATTTCGTGCGCTATTTCGCTCATAAACGTTTTTGTGTTACTTGATGACAGTGCTTTAAGTGCAGAGAGGTCGCAATGATCTTTATGATGGTGGGTAACAAATAGCATATCGGCTTTCGGAAATTGATATAAATTTGCCCTAATGGAAGATGGGTCAATATAAATTATTTTCTTGTTCCATTCTAGCAAAAGAGAGGCATGCCCTATAAAAGTTATAATTACATCGCCCGATGCAGCTTTTAGCGTATCCTTACTAAGCCGTTTTTGGCCAAAACTATTAATGGATAATAAGCTGCCGATAATAAGTATATAAAATGGTTTCATAAATAGAGATATGTAATAGATAAATGTAATATGTAAACGCAATATGTGTACCAAGTTATATATTTGATAAGAAACAATAACAAAACGTATGAAAAATCTATTTTTTGGAAGTATCGAAAATTCAAATACGGCTGATTTAGCGTTGGCAGCATTTCGTGTTTTTGTAGGTTTAAGCTTAATGTTGGCACACGGGAGCGGTAAAATTCCAGTGTCGGATGGGTTTGTAAATCATATTGAGTCACTTGGTTTTCCATGGCCAGTTTTATTCGCTTGGGCAGCCTCTTTATCAGAATATGTTGGCGCTCTATTATTAGCTTTAGGTTTATTTACTCGGCCCGCTGCTTTTATGGTGGCAGCCACCATGTTTGTTGCTGCTATTAGCCACTCAAGCGATCCATTTGCGGTAGCCGAAAAGGCTTATTTATACATGTCTATTGCATTACTATTTATTGTTTTGGGTTCAGGGAGGTTCGGAATGGATGCTATTATTAGAAAAAAATTAACTATTTAGTGCCTGTACGAAAACTATCGAATTTTATGATTTTAGAGAGATTTTAGATGAGATTTTTTATTTCTTTTAATGAGCTGATGCCTAAGTATCAGCGAGTTGAAAAAATGAAAAATACCGCAAAAAAATAAAAATCTAATTTTGCAGAGTTTTTGTACAGGCACTATTTAGGTTTGTATTAAACTACCCCGAGGCAGAGCCATCGGAGTATTAGTTGGAGTTTGCTTTGCAAACAATCTTGTTTCCGACTCAAAGGGTCGGGAAATTAAACCAAATGGGCTATCGCCCTGCGATTAAAATAATGGAATGGGTTGAACTACATTTTAAGGAGTACCTTCTACCCATATTAGTTATTGGGTATTACTCACTCGTAATATTGGCTGTTGTAAAAATTCTGTTGGAGAATAAGAATCCTTTAAAAACACATTCGTACTTATTATTATTAATACTTGTTCCTATTTTAGGATTA
>CAZGDC010000307.1:0-2158 GCA_964524405.1 uncultured Roseivirgaceae bacterium | reverse complement strand
AGTTTATACCCTAGTTTATACCCTAGTTTATACCCTAGTTTATACCCTAGTTTATACCCTAGTTTATTTCCCAGCTTCCCACTTTTTTAGATCCAATTCTTTTTATTATTTCCTCTTTTTTAAGCTTATTTAGCTGCCACTGAATCCCTTTTAACGAAATCCCCGTTTTAGCTGCCAACTCTTTAGTGGTAATAGCTGCATTATTACGTATTAGCAATATCACCATTTCTGAAGTCTTAATCTTTTTGTTAGTGGTGGCATGATGAATACTTTGATTAACAGGAATGATAGCTTTAAAAATATCTTCTTCAATAAATATGGGCTCTGCATTGCTTGAATACAGTTTATTGTATTTAAAAATATTTCTAACCCCCGATCCTAACTCATCTACCCGACCCAATTCTTTAAAAAACTTGGCTATCATTGGGTTTTTTGGATACGGAGAAAAGTTTGTGGGATCTATGTTACCACTTCCGTGGGGTTTATTCCAATTTTCGGTAAACACTTTGTCTGTTTCAATAATTAATTTTGCAGGATAGGGGTTTGCAAACTCTCGGTGTATAAGCAAGTTTCCTATAATTTCTCTAAAAATTAAATCTCGTAAGCTTTTTCTTTGGTCATTTTCTAAGTAAAACTTATCGGGCAAGTGTTTTTCTATAAATTGCATTAACCGATCATAACTATCTATTAAATTTACTCTAATGTCATCTCTATCGTCATACCTGTCTTTATCTATTACTCTTTTTATGGCATCCGTTTTAAAATGAGGCAGTATATTTAAAATTAATTTCTCTGTTCCAAGTAATAAAACTGCGGCTAGTGTATAGCCTTCTTTTCCGGTTTGCAAATCTTTTTTGTACAAACCTGCAGACTCAAGTATTTCTTGGTTGGTCATTTCGAGCCAAGGGTGATTGTTGCGTTGCGCCTTTACCAATAATCGCACACGCTTAAACACCAGTGGGTCAAAATCGGATATGGATACAAAAGGATACACTTGATTTTCGGAATAAGTGTTTTGTTTTCGGAGATAAAGTTTGGTAACCTGCTCAGGTTTGTTGGTTATGTTAAAATCGCCATCTTGGTTTCTATCAAATATTTTGCCCGATGAATTATGAACTTGAGAGCTTTCGGGCACATATACATAAATGACCGAAACCTTTTTAATAAATACTACTTCGGCCGAGATGTAAAAAGTGGGGGCTAGTTTTTGCGGATTATTAGCTAATGTTACTACCTCATCCAGTAGTTTTTGTACGGCTTCTTCTTGTACTCCTACAATAGTGCCATCATCCTTAACTCCTAAAAATAAATGCCCTCCTTTTCTATTTAAAAAAGCACAAATTGTTTCAAATATGGATTGATTTAATTTTTTTTGAGCGGTCTTAAATTCAATATTTACCCCTTCGCCTTGGTTTATAATATGTTGTAATTGTTCGGAGTTCACGTATGGTTTTATTTATTAGAAAACTCTTCTTCAACCACTATTTCATCTATTTTTTTTGATGAAAATATAAGTAAAGTAGTTATGGCGGCAATCATAACTCCTTTTTGTCGAGTAAACACATTTTCTGTAATAGAAAATAGGGCTATAAGAATAATAATTAAAAGTTGAGCCACCTGTTTATTGTCATAAGCAACGAACATTAGTTTAAAAAAATAAACTAATAACCCTAATACCCCAATATAGCCGAATATAAGAAAAAAATCGAGGTATTCATTATGTGCATTTAAGCTCATAGATTCGGCTTTAAACATCGAATGTTCGTGGTAACAGTTTAGAAGCAACTCTTTTTTACTGGTATAGCCTACGCCAAACAATTCCCTGTCTTTCATTATTTCTAACACACATTGCCATTGTGCTAATTTGTCTATACCACGCTGTTCGGGGGTATGGGTTGCCTGATAATGCTGTTGAATTTCTGCTCCTTTATAAAGAAATAAGGAAAACAGCAGCACTAAAAACCCAATCGCTATTTTAGATTGTAACGAACTTCCTTTTACTATAATTGCAGCAAATACAATAAGCATGCCTGCTATAATAAAAAAGGATTCTCCAATAAAAAAAAGCATTAGAACAAACCCTAAGCTAATAATAAGCTTACTAATATTGTTAATGCCAATATCGGTAAACCATAGGTAGATAAGCGAAATAACTATA
>CAZGDC010000306.1:0-2160 GCA_964524405.1 uncultured Roseivirgaceae bacterium | reverse complement strand
AAATTGTTTGCAATTCATTGGTATTATCGGCATCGGCATCGTTTACATTAAGCCCCAATGTAGCCCCACTTGAGAGACTAATGTTACCAGATGTTCCATCGGTGCTAATATTCTGTATTTCGTTGGTTACGCTATTGTCATTACCGAGCAAGCTTGCTAAGTCAACTGATTTATTACCCCCAGCATCCGTAATTTCTAAATTAGTCCCATTTAGAATTACACTTTCCACTAGCTCATTGGTAGCATCATTATCGTTCAGGTTAATCGTGTTACCTTTTGATATTGATAATTCATTGCCATTTAAATCCAATAACTGTATATTATTATTGAGTGCATAGGGTGACCCAAGGAGCTCTTCAATACCTAAAATTTCATACCCACTTCCTAAGTCAATTTCTACCTGCATAAAATAAGAAATTTCGCCCCAATTTAAATCTTCCAACCTATTTCCGTAACTATTATTTCCTCTCCCTATAATCAACCTAAAGATCCCAAACACATCAGTTTTAGTAAAATGGGTTTCTTGATAAACTTCTGGCCCATTTTCATTGCCTTCTAAAATAGTAAAACGTAAATCAATGTCTTGGTTTGCTAAAATCTCCCCTTGAGAATCACGTCCAAAGCCTTCTGATTGAGATTTATCGATGGCTACGGCCTGGTAGGTAAAGCCAAGCTTTTGTGCCATGGTGGTACTTGTAAAAAAGAAACTAACTACTATTAAAATAATGGAAACGAGGTAGGTTTTCATAGGCATTTAGCGTTTTATTTGTGATTTTTTAGTTAATGCTATTTTGTATTTATACGAAAAAATACGATGGCTGCTATTCGAAATGAGTGAATAGTTGCTTGTTGGTTTAGGTCTTTTTCCAAGTTGTTTAATCCTCTTAAATAACTAATTAAAAGTGTGGTATAAGCTTCATCGGAAATATTATACCTAATGCCTGTTTCAATATTTATACTCATGTTAGTCCTATTCAATTCCTTCGTGATATCAAATTGGCTAAAGCCTTGTGTTTGTGAGCCACTTAAAAGAAAATCGTGCGATAGGCCTCCTCCGAAAAAAAGCCCTGTTTTACGTACAAAATTAGGAAAGTATCGGTAGGTGAGTATGGATGTTATATACTGCATTTGCCATGTGGTTAGCAGGTTGTTTTCTTTATCTTCGAATTTACTCGATTTATAACCTGCCTCTATGCCTAAAAGATGGGCTAATTGTTTCTTTTTGGTTTGCTCATTTAGTTTTAGGGTGTAAAGCATTGTAGCAGTTATGCCTGGCAACCCTTTAAGGTTTTTATCTACAACCCCGCTCGAGTTTTTAAATTTTACATGGCTAAAGTTGCCTCCCAGGCTAAATCCTACCGATTGCTGTGCGTTGGATAGTAGGGGAAGTATTGGTATAATTATTAAAAATATGTATTTCATGCAGTTTTGGTTCTAATTTTCGAAAAAATTCTATTGCATCATCAATAATGTGGCGTGTAAAGGTGTTCCATTTTTTTTGAATACCTTAAGCAGATAAAGCCCTTTTGGTAGGTTTGTAAAATTTAATGAATAGGGAGGGCTTGTTTTTAAAGGTATTGCTTCTTTAATCAGCCTTCCTTCAGTTGTATATAAATTTACTTTCAATGCTACTGATTGCACTTTAGCTATTGTTTTTATATAAACGATTCCTGAAGAAGGATTTGGGTAAATGGAGACATTAGTTTGAGTGTAACCTGTACCTGCACTAAACATAGGGTGTTGAAAGCCTTGCAGAAGTGTGATTTTTTGGTTACTAAAACTATTGGTTAAAGAGGATTGACCAATGGTTTGGTTTAACGAAATCTTGTATTGTTTAGAGTGCAAAGCACCTCCAGATATACTTGTGGAAGATTTTTGTATTATAAGTTTCTGAGCTTGGATATTAAGACTATAGGCTATGCAAATAAGGGTAATTAAATGACCATAAGTTGTTTTTTTCATCTAATGAAAGTAGTATTTTTTTAACACTAATCAAATATTGGGGGTTGGGAACTAGGAATTAAACTCTCGAAGGTCTCTTGCCAAGTCGAAAATAGACCTTGGAGAGTTTAATTCGTTATGAAGCAATGACGGGTACGGTTTTTAATGTTAATATGGTATAATACTATCGTTACCTTCTTAATTCAAAATAACCTTCTA
>CAZGDC010000305.1:0-2225 GCA_964524405.1 uncultured Roseivirgaceae bacterium | reverse complement strand
GTTGAGGTTTGTATAAATTGTTCGCTACAGGTGTAAATGAGCCTAAGTCGAGAAAAGCTACTCCGGAGGAGAGTCTTAGTCATCTTGTAAGCTTGCTAGTGCATCCGTGTTGCAAATGAGGATGAGTTGATTTGCTATTACACGCATTACGTTAAAAAGCTAAACGCACGCTAGCTGAGGGAAATTGTTCGTTAATAGTAAATAGTGTTTTTCTCGTCACTCGTCATTTGTTAAGAGTTCTTTTTCTATTAGAAGTTGAGGGTATATCTATTTCTAGCTCGTTAGTTTCTTTTACAATGTATGAAACAACATCGTATAAGCTATTTAGTGGGTCTGAAATTCGAGTTAATACATCTGTATTAATAGGGTCGGTGTTGTCTTCAAAATTAAAAATATTGGCTAAGCCCATTATAGTAGCAACAGGGGCACGTACTTCGTGGGAAAACATCCAAGCTACTTGTTCAAGTTTAGCATTTTTTGTGATTATTTCGGTTTCTTTTTTCTTGCTTTCAGTTATATCAGTGCTAACAATAATAAGTGCTTTTCGAGAACCATCCTTATTAAATAAGGGTATTTTTTTAACGGATAATTCTCTTTTTTCGCTTAACCCATTAACAGTAAACGTAGTTGAAGAGGTAAGTTTTTTAGCTCGCCAAGCCTCTTCATCTGATTGTAGGAATTCTTTATGAATGTGTGCGTGTTCAGGGCGAATTTGTGCAAGTTCTTTATCTGTTTTTCCAAGCCATGCTGTTTTGTTAAGATCGAATAAGTTTAATGCTGCCTTATTGGTAATTAACCATCTGCCTTTGCCATCTTTAAAAAATATGGCATCTGGTATGGCTTCAATAAGGGTAAGAAGCCTTTCTTTCACCAATATTGTTTCTTCTTGGGCTAAATGTTGTTCGGTTACATCGTAGAGGTGGGCATTATAAAACATGATTTTTCCATCACTATTTCGAGTCATTTGTACATGGACTCGAACCCATTTTATAGAACCATCTTTATGTATGATTCTATATTCTTGTTCATAAGTGTTGCTTGCATATTTTTTGAATAATATCACTTCTTCTATAATCCTCAGTTGGTCATCAGGATGGATAATTTTGTTATAAATCGCTTTTTTTGTTAAAAAATCATCTGCCGTATATCCAAATACGGTATCAACATTTGGAGAAATATATGTGTAAGGTAATCCTTGGCCTTCCTCCCATTGAAAAACAACCGTTGGCCCGTTTATTAGCAAATTCCGCTCGGCAATTAATGCGTTTTCCGCGTTTTTTCTTTTGGTAATGTCTTTGCAAATAATTCGAATTGAACTAGATTTAGCTGATTCATTTTCAATCCAAGCCGTTTCTGATACGGTTATTAATTCTCCACTCTTTTTATTTTTTTGTATTTCCCATTGATGTATTTTAGTTGGGTTGTCGAGGATTTTCTTTAGTTGCTTTTTAACTACCTTATGTAAATGTTTATCAAAAAGCATTAAGACTGGTTTGCCCTTGAGTTCATTAACTACGTATCCTAACGACACCGCTCCAAAGGAATTTACCTCTACCATAATACCTTTTTCATCTAGTGTAAAGTACATTTCGGGGGTTGTGTTGTATAAATTTTGGTACCTCTGATTAATTATTTTGAGTTGCTCTACTTGTTTTTTTAGCTCTTGTTTTGCTTTCAGCAATTCTTGTTCAAGTTTTTTTTGTTTGGTTATTAAAACTCTAAACGCATGATAATAAATAGGATTATTATTATCATCCATTTCTGGAATTATAAATGTTTCTGCCCAATAGAGACTACCATCTTTGGCTCGGTTACATATTTCTCCGTTCCAAGTTTTACCTTTGGTAATAGTTTCCCACAAATCTATAAAAAGAGAGTTAGGGTGTATTCCAGAATTTAGAATTCGATGATTTTTTCCGATAAGTTCTTCTTGTGAATATTGTGCAATTTCACAGAACTTGCTATTTACTTCAACAATATCGCCAGTAGTGTCGGTTGTTGAAACAATATTGTACTTTTCTAATTGTTTCTGAATAAATAAGTTCCTGTTTTTGCTTAGCAAAATAGTTGTATTTAACGATCTTAATAATAATAATGCGGACAAGAATACATAATAATAATAATGTATTTATGAATTCGGCAGAAAAATCTATTGCCATCTTAGCAAAATAAAATGCAAATAAAACAGTTTTAATAGGGTTTGTCGCTATATAGAATTACTCAGA
>CAZGDC010000304.1:0-2233 GCA_964524405.1 uncultured Roseivirgaceae bacterium | reverse complement strand
CATCAAAAACAGAATCTAAGCGGAAGCCAAAATCTAAAGCCAAACCTAAAAACAAACCAAAGAAGAATTCGGCGCAAAAAGACCCCGTTCAAAATAAAGCAGTGAAAAACAAAAAAGCGCCAAGAAGGTCAAAGAAATAAGATGAATCATATTGAAAAAATATACGGCATTCATGCGGTTGAAAGCCTATTACAAAGAACCCCAGAGAATGTCTTACAGCTGTTTTTACTAAGAAATAGAAAAGACAAAACATTGGAGAAAATTGAATCCTTAGCAAAGAAAGCGGGGATAAAGTGTCAAATATTAGATCGTAAAAAAATGGATGATTGGACACACGGAAATCATCAAGGCGTTATAGCTGAGGCTAAAATATTTGATGCCGTTATGAACGAGCAACAACTACTTGATTTAGCAAAAGAGAAGGATGACTTTTTTATATTAATTTTAGACGGTGTAACCGATCCCCACAATTTAGGAGCCTGTATTAGAACCGCAGACGCGGCAGGTGTTGATGCGGTAGTTGTTCCTAAAGATCGTTCTGCGTCACTAAATCCTACGGTTAGAAAAGTTGCCTGCGGCGCGGCAGAGACCGTTCCATTAGTTCAAGTCACTAACCTTGCTAGGTTTATTAAAGAACTTAAAGATGAGTATGTGTGGATTATTGGTACGGCGGGTGAAGCGGAATCTAATGTTTATCAAACCAAGTTCGATAAAAAAACTGCCATCGTGATGGGAGCTGAAGGTTCAGGGATGAGACGCTTGACGCGCGAGAATTGTGACCAGCTAATAAAAATACCTATGGCTGGCGCGGTATCTAGTTTAAATGTTTCAGTCGCTACAGGTGTTTGTTTGTTTGAGTATGTTAGGCAGATGAGTTTGAAAGGTTGAGTTTTTTACAAATGCTTTTCCGGCAACATTCTTTTATGCAGAATCCGAATAATTAAAATATCAGTTTCTCGTTTTCGGTAGTAAATTACTTGACTGACATGTCGAAAATATAAATAGTCTTTTGCTGAGTTGGAATAGACTTTTCCATATTCAGGATTATCGGCCAGTGATTGTAATGCATCATTTAAACCTTTCATATACTTATAGGTTTGGTTAGCCCCAAAATCAATAAAGCTACGTTTAGCTATATTTTTAATGTCAAAATCGGATTTTTTTGATTTAACGTATTTATTTTGCATGAAGCTCGGCTTCGGCTTCGGCAATGATATCATCAAATGAGATGTTACTTTCACCACTCTTTTCACCTTCGGATAATGCTTCATTCAGTACTTCAAACTTGCGTTCTTCTTGTTCAAGAAGGCGCAATGCTGCACGAATCGCTTCACTACTATTCCCATAACGACCACTTTGCGTCAGTGTGCTTAAAAAGCCTGTAAAGTGATCTCCAAGATTAATGCTAGTTGTGGTGCTCATAGATTTCTTCCATCCTATAATTGTGCATAATTACTATATTATAGTAATTATGCAATAAATCCATAAATTTACTAAATTACTCGGTAATAAAACTAGTAATGGTATCGCCATTGAATCCGGCATTAATCATAAATGAACCAAAAATAAAAGGAGCCAATACGTACACCAAGGCATGTAAAGACATCCCTGCAAAACTTCCTAGTTTACTCTTCATAAAAACCAAACGGATCTGTTTGTCTGGAGCGGTTAAAGTAAGGTAGAGTGTGTAAATTGAAAATATGGTAATTAACGTGCCTAATCCAACTGTAGTGTACTGCATAATAATACCTAATAAAGACTAAATTTTTGCGGACAAGAATAGGTTATTTATGAAGGTTTAGCTAGTAAAGGTTCAAACTGTATAAAATAAGACCGTTTATAATGATACATCAATTTAGAGGCGACTTAATTTGCCAAAACTAACTTTTGCTCTCCCCCTAAATATCATTCATGCTACCCACTTGGCTGATTTTTTTAGGTGTGAAATTCGAACTAATTGCAGGTTCAAGAGTGTCAGCGCACTATTCACATTAATTACTTTTTAAGTATTTGATTTATATAGATTTAAAATTTTCATTTACGTATTATGTTCACTAAGTGCCGATAATCTACCATTGATTTTCGAGATAAGCTGTGTAAACTACTGATTTACAATAGAAATTCAATTTTTAAGTAGCTTACCTTGGAATGTTAGTGAGATTTGCTGCATATAATAAGCGTTAGGTATTCATCGTAGTCTTGGAGCTTTATGGAAATCCCAATAAGAAAATCA
>CAZGDC010000303.1:0-2233 GCA_964524405.1 uncultured Roseivirgaceae bacterium | reverse complement strand
AATGGAATGAATATACCAGGGCTAGATCCCGACAGAAACTCCGTTCAAATTGATATTTTCCCTACTGCCATTTTAGATAATATTATGGTCTATAAAACATTTACACCCGACCTTTATGCCGATTTTACAGGTGGTGTGGTTGATATTAATACCAAAGACTTTCCGAGCGAAAAAACTACTTCTATTGCTGTGGGCCTTTCTATTATACCTGGGGTTCAGTTTAATAATAATTTTATCTTATCAGCAAAAGGCAATACCGATTGGTTAGGGTTTGATGATGGAGGTAGAGCGATGCCTTTTTCAAGTTCAACCATTATTCCTCCCGAAACGCAGATAGATCCAGCATTAGAGCACCTAACAAGAAGTTTTAACCCAACAATGGGCGTAAAAAATATGTCTGCACTTCCTAGTGGTAGTATTTCATTTAATAAAGGCAACCGGTTTGAGAAAGAAAACGCAACCATAGGGTATAATCTTGTTTTAAACTATAATAATACCTACCAGTTTTATACTAATGTAGAAAGCAATAATTACCTTAAAGATCCCGATTTATCTGAAAACGAGCTTTTTCAAGATGAAAACCGCGCAGGGGTATTAGGTAAAAATATAATTACGTGGAGTGCCTTAGCATCTGGCGCATTAAAATTTGATAATCATAGTTTTTCAGCAAGCATTCTTCGAAGCCAAAATGGAGAATCAACGGCTTTAAAAAGAACGAATGAGAATTATAACCAAACAAGTGCCACGTTAATTGAAGACGTGCTTACTTACACACAGCGATCAGTAACTAATACCATTATAATTGGTAAACATAATTTTGATAAGTTTAAAATTGAGTGGCGAAATGCTACTAACTGGTCTAGGGTTTATGATCCTGATTTTAGAATTACATCTATTTCTATTACCGAGGGCGACACCACTTTAAACTTTGGAGATGGTGCTGGCATTAATCGTTTTTACCGAGATTTACATGAGTTTAACGAAAGCTTTAAATTTGATATTACCGTGCCTTATGCTGCTAAATCTAACTTAAAATTTGGAGGCTTAGCCCTCTATAAACAAAGAGCATTTGAAATACAGAATTACTTTTTTAGGTTAAGAGGCGTAGGCAAAATTTCGAGCGATCCTGATTCGTTCTTACAACCCGAAAATATTTGGACGCCCGACTCTAGAACAGGAACCTACGTAGTAGGCAATTTTGAGCCTGCCAACTCTTTTGAATCTCAACAATTAAACTTTGCTGCCTATGCCATGTCAGAACTTTACATAACCCCTGCTTTAAGAGCCGTATTTGGCGTACGTGCCGAAAAAGCACAGATGTTTTATACAGGCGAAAATAATAATGGCGACATTGTTTATGATAATGAAAAAACACTGGATGAACTTGATTTTCTACCTTCTATAAACTTGGTGTATGCGTTATCCGAAAACATAAATGTAAGAGGTTCTTTTAACCAAACATTGGCACGCCCTTCGTTTAGGGAAAAGTCGATTGCACAAATTTTTGACCCCATTTCTAAACGAACATTTAATGGCAATATTAACCTTGAGCAAACCAATATAAATAATATGGATGTAAGGTGGGAGTACTTTATTAAGCCAGGCGAATTATTTGCCGTATCTGGGTTTTATAAAACATTTGAAAATCATATCGAAAATGTGTCTTTTCCAACAAGCCCAGATGATATTAAACCTCGTAATGCAGGTAGTAGTTGGGTGTATGGAGCCGAGTTTGAAATTAGGAAAAGCCTAGGTTTTATTACTCCAGATTTTGAGGCCTTAACCATTGGAGCCAATGTTTCTATTATTAAATCGTTTGTAGATATGAATTCCGTATTTGTAAATGACGATAAAACGCAAACCGAAAAAGAATCAAGAGAAGTGATGAAAAGAGAAGGAGAAGTAATTGGAGATACAAGGCCTATGGCAGGGCAATCGCCTTATCTAATAAATGCCTACTTAAATTATACACTAGATAAAATTGGGTTAAATTTTAACCTTTCTTATAACATACAAGGCGAAACACTAGCAGTAGTAGGTACAGGCTCTGTGCCAGATGTATATAGCGTTCCTTTTCATAGCCTAGGGTTTAATGCATTCAAATCATTTGGGGAAACCCAAAATTCAAGAATCACCATTGGTATGGATAATATCTTAAACGATACTAGAGATCAAGTTTATAAAGGATTTAATGCTGAAAATCAGATTTATTCCACCTTTAATCCTGGCACAC
>CAZGDC010000302.1:0-2270 GCA_964524405.1 uncultured Roseivirgaceae bacterium | reverse complement strand
TTTTTAACAAGTTAAAAATAATTTAATAACGTTTAATTACCGTCAGGTTAATAGCTTGATGTAGCAGTGATGTAATACTATTAAAAATCTTTTCTGTCAATAGTTCTACCTTGACCAAATGAAGCAAACTGTAATCTCCCATAAATATTTAATCTATGCAATACTAGCCTTTAGTATGTCTTCTGATTGGCTAAATGCCCAAAATTTGATTATCAATACCACAAATAGAGAAAACACTTCGCTTAATGGAAAATGGCACTACATAATCGATCCTTATGAAACGGGATATTATGATTATAGATATAGCCCTTATGACGAAACTTCTCAAAAAAGCAAAAACAGAGCCGCCTTTTTTAATAATGCCAACGCAAATTCTGATACAGATCGGATAGAATACTCTTTTGATAAAAGTGCTACTTTAAACGTGCCAGGCGATTGGAATTCGCAGGATAGCATGCTGCTTTATTACGAAGGAAGTATTTGGTATAAAAAATCGTTTGATTATACTAAAACAAAAGAAAATAATAGGATTTTTATTTGGTTTGGGGCTATTAATTACCGGGCAGATGTGTATTTGAATGGCGTTAAACTAGGCTATCATATTGGTGGTTTTACCCCTTTTAGTTTTGAAGTAACTAATATTATTAAGAACAAAGGAAATTATATTATTGTAAAAGTTGATAATAAAAGGCATAAAGATGGAGTACCCACACTTAATACCGATTGGTGGAATTATGGTGGAATTACTCGTGATGTTAAAATAATAGAAGAAGCGCCCACATTTATAGAAGATTATTTTATTCATCTATCATTAACCGATGCTAATACCATTGAAGGGTATATTAAACTAAATGGAGACATAGAAAATCAACAAGTAAGTATAGAAATAGAAGAACTAAAAGTTAAAGAGCAGTACCAAGTGGGTAAAGAAGGCGTTCTTAATTTTAGTTTTAAAGCTAAAAATATTAAGTATTGGTCGCCCAACAACCCTAAGCTCTATAAAGTTGCTATGATTTTAAATGGCAAGGCTTTATTTGATACTATTGGGTTTCGTACCATTTCAACTCGTGGAGCTGATTTATTATTAAACGGAAAACCTATTTTTTTAAGAGGCATTAGCATTCATGAAGAAAACCCATTAAAAATGGGCAGGGCGGTTTCAGAAGAGGATGCAAGGTTATTACTGAACTGGGCAAAAGAGCTTCATTGCAATTTTGTACGTTTGGCTCATTATCCTCATAACGAACACATAATTCGCTTGGCCGATAAAATGGGCATTATGGTATGGGAAGAAATACCTGTGTATTGGACAATTAATTGGAGCAGTGAGCCAACGTACCAAAATGCTGAAAACCAATTAACAGCAGTTATTGGAAGAGATAAAAACCGAGCCGCAACCATTATTTGGTCAATGGCCAATGAAACACCCGTAAGTGAAAATAGAACTGAATTTATAAGGAAGCTTATTAGTCATACCAAGCAATTAGACCCCACACGATTAATAAGTGTAGCACTTGAAAAACACACGAAAGAAGGCACCCCTTTTACCCAAATAATTACAGACCCATTGGCCAACGATGTTGACGTGCTTGGCATAAACCAATACATAGGCTGGTATGATGGCTTGCCTACTAAATGCGAAAAAGTAACTTGGCAAATAGCGTATGATAAGCCATTAATAATAACTGAATTTGGAGGAGGTGCCTTAGCAGGCATGCACGGCAGTAAAAATAAAATTTGGACCGAAGAATACCAAGCCTATTTATATGAGCAAAACCTTTTAATGATTGATAAAATTGACCAGTTACGGGGAGTTACCCCATGGATACTGGTAGATTTTCGTTCGCCTAAACGCGTACTGCCAGGCATACAAGATGGCTGGAATAGAAAAGGGCTTATATCAAATAACGGCATTAAGAAAAAAGCGTTTAATGTACTAAAAGAATTTTACAAGTTAAAGTAACTCCTATCTATTCACCCAAAATCCATTTTGGCTAAACCTGCATTTCAATTTAGCTCACATTTAGGGCAATAGCCTAAATTTTTAATATAAAATCAATCAAATCTATTTTAGAATCAAGGGCTAGTTTTTTGCGTAACCTATACCTCGCAATTTCTACCCCCCTAACCGAAATATTAAGCAAAGGAGCTATTTCTTTGGTCGCTAAATTCATTTTTAAAAAAGAGCATAGTTTTTGGTCTTTTGGAGTAAGCTGAGGAAAACGCTCTCTTAACCTAGCTAGGTAATTTTCGTGCGAAGCATCAAAATG
>CAZGDC010000301.1:0-2279 GCA_964524405.1 uncultured Roseivirgaceae bacterium | reverse complement strand
CTTCTAAGCAGACGGTCAAAGGTTCGAATCCTTTCGCGATCACTAAAAAGCTCATTGAATAACTTCAATGAGCTTTTTTTCTGTTAAAAAAACCCATCCCTATTATTATATAAAATTTACTCCTAAGTTTACTCTTATACCATATTAACTTTGAGGTGTCGTAATAATTAGATTGAGCTATTTTTTACAAGCTCATTGTTAACATGATATTAAAACATACTTTTGAGATTAAATTACTAAAACATGCATAGAGCTCTCATATTACTATTTGCAATCTTTTTTAATAGCTGTTCAAGTAGCCCTGAAAAACCTCAATTAAATCTTGCTGTTACTACTGTAGGGTTAAACACCACAATTGCAGGCAAAGCCATTGATGTAGATGGAGCTATTTCTAAGGTTATTATTGATTGGAATGATAACAGTCCACCAAAAATTTTACTTAGTGCATTTGATAAAATTAATGAATCTCATACATACAGCGCACAAGGCAATTTTGAAATCCTTGTAACAGCCATCGACAACACTGGAGATAGCACAACAATAGCCTACTTGGTAACTATTTCTTTTACACCAACTTCTTTAGAAGGCATTAACCCTAATTTATATAAATCCTCCAGTAATGAACTTCTTTTTTTAACACTAAACCTGCATACCTATCAAGAAACCAATCAAATTGAAAAATTGAAAATGATTGCAGCTGTTATTGGAGAGATGGAGATTGATTTTATTGCATTTCAAGAATGTGCACAACATAAAAACACTGAAGTGGTTAATGGCAATATTCGAAAAGATAATATGGCTTTGCTAATCACTGAAATACTAAAAACTAATTACGATATAACCTATAATTTTAATTGGGATTGGGCACATTACGGATGGGATGTGTGGGAAGAGGGTATTGCCACCATGGCTAAATACCCTTTAATCGAAACCGAAAGTCGTTATATTTCATCCTCTACTAGTAAAACAACTATTGAATCTCGCAAAGTAATTTATTCGGCCTATCAATTTAACAACAATAGAATACATCTTTTTTCGGCACATACCCATTGGCGCACGTCACAAACAAGTGAGGAACAAAATAACCAAATAAAAAACATACAAGAGATGGTAGCCGAAAAAGAAGTGCCTAATAGTTATTCATTTGTTGCTGGAGATTTTAATGGAAACCCAACCAGCGACTACCCTTGGAGCGAAGGGTATAATACCATGGTAAATGGTTATGTTGATACTTATTATGCCGCAAACCCTGATGCCAATAATAAACCTGCACAAAGTCAGCACCATACCGTACTCGGTGATTTTCCTGGAAGAATTGACTATGTTTTTATGAAAAATAACGAGCAATTTGAAGTAAAAGCTTCACAAATAATTTTTAAATCAGGTATTGTTGGTAACGTGTCTGATCATTATGGGGTGCTTACTAAGGTTAGTCTAAAATAGTATGAGCAAACCCAAGCGCGTGCAAACAAGCCTTGAAGAATCTTTTAATTGGATTTCGCACGCCTTAACTGCTGTAAGTGCATTGCTTGGGTTTGTTTTTTTGATTAAAATAAGCGCACAAAACCCACAAGCATGGAGTCTATTTAGTGCCATTGTGTATGGGTTAAGCCTTATTGCACTTTATAGTTTTTCAGGCTTGTATCATTATGCAAAAAAAGAAAAACGAAAGCAATTTTTTAAAATACTCGACCATAGTGGTATTTTTTTATTAATTGCAGGCTCCTACACCCCTGTTTTATTGCTTTCATTGGGTGGAGAGGCTGGTTGGATATTTTTTATTGGCCAATGGAGCATGGCAGGTATTGGCATCGTCCTTAAAATATTTTATGCTGGCAAATTTAAAGGAGCCTCTACCTTTATTTATGCCTTAATGGGCTGGTCTATTGTGCTTAAATTTGATTTACTAAGAGCATCTATTGCGCCAGAAGCATTAGAATTATTGGCACTAAGCGGATTTTCTTACACCATTGGCATTATTTTTTACAGCTTAGATACGCACATTAAATTTGGTCATTTTATCTGGCACTTATTTGTAATGGCAGGCAGTGCTTTACATTATTATATGCTAGTTAATTATATTTTCTAAGGTTATTCCAACTAATTATAAAGGCAACTTTTGCAATAAATAACCTCCTAGTGTTAAGTTAAGTGTAAACTGTCAGCCCAAGTTTTGTTCTTTCCGCTTTTGACTTCCTAAAAAAATATTTACGTAGCAAAGTTATGCTCCTATTTTTTTACTTCGCCAAAAACATAAATAACTTCAACTTAACACTAGT
>CAZGDC010000300.1:0-2297 GCA_964524405.1 uncultured Roseivirgaceae bacterium | reverse complement strand
CTGCCTACGCAAGAATGACGTTATTCGATTTTAAAATCAAGCTAAAGAACGAATTATTTACGACTTGCCAAAGTGATGCATCATTAGATTTTTTGGAATAAAAAAAGGGATACTCGTATTGGAAGTATCCCTTTTATAATTTGTATTTAAACAAGACTATTTCATGTTTGGTGCTGCTGCTAAAATTTCAGCAGATGCTCCTTTGGTAAATTTTTCAAAGTTTTTATTAAATTTTGCTGCTAAATCGTATGCTTTATCCATATACGCTTCTTCATTATCCCATGTTAATCTAGGGTTAAGCACGCTAGAAGGTACATTAGGGCAAGTGGTAGGCATTTTCAATCCAAATACTCGATGGGTGTCATATTCTACGTTGTCTAAATCGCCATTTAAGGCAGCGGTAATTAATGCCCGTGTTATTTTTAAGCTCATACGTTTGCCTACTCCGTAAGGGCCGCCTGTCCAACCCGTATTCACTAACCAAACATTTGCCCCTGATTCTTTCATTTTTTTGCTTAGCATATCGGCATATACTGTTGGGTGTAAAGGCATAAATGGAGCACCAAAGCAAGCAGAAAATGCGGTTACTGGTTCGGTAATTCCTGCTTCGGTACCTGCTATTTTAGCCGTATAACCAGATATAAATTGGTAAGCCGCTTGTGCAGGGGTTAATTTAGAAATAGGAGGCAGTACACCAGAAGCATCGGCCGTTAAAAAGAAAATATTTTTAGGTTCCGTGCCAACAGAAGGTTCTGCTATATTATTAATATGATAAATAGGGTAGCTTACCCTTGTGTTTTCGGTTATGGTGCTATTTTCAAAGTCAACTTCGTTTGTGCCTTTTTTATACACCACGTTTTCTAAAATGGCTCCTGATTTTATGGCTTTATAAATATCGGGTTCTTTTTCGGCCGATAAGTCGATAGTTTTTGCATAACAGCCTCCTTCAAAATTAAACACCGTAGTATCAGACCAGCCATGCTCATCATCGCCAATTAATTTACGATTAGGATCCGCAGAAAGAGTAGTTTTTCCTGTACCTGATAACCCAAAAAATACGGCAGTATCTCCTTCTTTGCCAATATTGGCAGAGCAGTGCATAGCTAATACATTTTTTTGATGCGGCAGAATAAAGTTTAGCGCAGAAAAGATGCCTTTTTTAATTTCACCAGTATAGCCTGTGCCACCAATTAAAGCAATTTTTTTAGTAAAATTTAAAATAGCAAAATTGGGCTGCCTCGTTCCATCAATCGCAGGATCTGCCATAAATCCAGGCGCATTAATAATGGTCCATTCTGGGTCGAAATTTTCGAGTTCTGATTCTGTTGGTCTTAAAAACATATTATACACAAACATGTTCATCCAAGGTAGTTCGGTAACAGCCCTAATATTTAATTTATAAGAGGGGTCTGCACATGCATACGCATCTCTCACATAAATTTCTTTGCCAGATAAATAGGTAACTACTTTGTTGTATAAAGCATCGAACTTGTCTGCATCAAAAGGAATGTTTATGTCTCCCCACCAAACACTGTCTTTGGTAATATTATCTTTTACAATAAATCTATCTTTAGGAGAACGGCCTGTGAATTTACCAGTTAGCACGTTTAATGCGCCACTGTCGGCTTTTGTGGCCATTTTTTTTTCAATAGAAATATCGGCTAATGTTTCTGGTGATAGATTCCAATGTGCATTAGAATTATTTATGCCCAATACTTCTAAAGAAGCATTTTTGGGTGCAACTTCATTTTTTAACATATTACTTGGTTAATTAATGGGTTAAAAGTTGCCCACAAAACTAAGTCATAAATATTGGAAACATATGCAAAAAATAGGCTAAGGTTTAATTATTATTATTACCTTAAATCCGTAAGGCACTTCGTAATGAAAGCTTTAAAATACTGTTAATCAGATATTAGTGCAGGTATTTGAAACGAAAATAATGTTGAATATTGGTGAGTGCCTAATGCCGAGCAAAAGACGAATATGATAGTATAATTAAGGCTTGTAATAGATTTGCCTTGCGGATTTTAGGTATTATAAATTGGAGTTATTAACGTGATGGTAATTTACCGTGATTAATATATTTTTAACTTGTTGAACATAAAGGTCTTATGTCTTTAGTCTTTTCGTCTTATATCCGTTGGGTTAATGGGTGCATATACTTCGTTGCTAACTACTTGAAATACACTTGTATATCTACCTAGTTAGACGCCTTGTATCTACACCCACTAAACTCCATGAATAATGCGAGTTATTGTAATTAACTTTAAAATATAAATATTACAATATTATAT
>CAZGDC010000299.1:0-2305 GCA_964524405.1 uncultured Roseivirgaceae bacterium | reverse complement strand
AGATATCTTAGCCATTATAATAAGTAGTAGCAGGATTCCCTCCACTAAGTTGCGGAATGACTTGCTTTGTGGGGTACTTCTAGTTTGCCGCTTCTGTTCGCACAATAACGTCATATCGTAGTGCAACGGAGATATCTTAGCCATTATAAGCATAAAAAAAGACCCCACTAACAGTGAGGTCTTTAAATTAGTGATTCGGCTGGGGCTCGAACCCAGGACCCTCTCCTTAAAAGGGAGATGCTCTACCAGCTGAGCTACCGAATCATCCGTTTGCATCAGAAAAAGCTTGCTTTTAAACAACAGACTTTCCTTATTTGCGGTTGCAAAATTAGTAGATTAAGATTGAATTACAAACGCAATGAATAAAAAAAATAAACTATTTTTTATAGCCCTTATTGGTCTCTCTTTTCAAGCCTTTTCCCAACCTCAAAATAAGGTGTTATCGTATGCTGATTCTCTTTTTAAGAATCAGAAATTTACTCAGTCTTTTGAAAAATACGACTCCATTTATAATCAAAAAAAAGCTTCACCTGCCATGCTCTTAAAAATGGCCTACATAAAAGAAGGCCTTGGCGACTATACATTAGCTCAATACTATTTAAACGAATACTATTTAGCTACTAATAATGATTTGGCCTTAGAGAAAATGGAAAAACTGGCTAAAGAAAAGAACCTTTTAGGCTACGAAACAAGCGACCTCAATTTTTTCTTGAGCCTATACTATAAGCATTTTCAATGGCTTACCCTCGGTCTTTTTGCTATTGTACTCCTATTATTTTTATTTTTTACAGTTCATTTTTACAAACTCAAAAAAGCACCTCCCGTCATCAGCTTTTTCTTAACTGCTGGAGTCATTTCATTATTTCTACTCATCAATTTTGGCAAATCGTATAATAAAGGAATTATTATAAAAAACAATACATTTGTTATGGCTGACCCATCGGCAGGTGCGGATGTAATAGAGGTTATTACGAAAGGAAATAAAATTAAAATTAATGGGAAACAAGATGTTTGGTTGCAAATTGAATGGCAAGGCGGAGTTGGTTATATTAAAACGATTAATGTAAAACGACTTAGTATATGGTAGTTATTAACCTGACGGTAATTAAACGTTATTAAATTATTTTTAACTTGTTAAAAATAAGAGTCTTATGTCTTTAATCTTTTTATCTTATGTCCGTCTGGTTAATAAACTCAATTAATACAAAATGGATATGGTGCCATTATAATTCTTATTAGTGAATTTAATCCCATAATAATACACCCCTGTTTTTAATCCATTGGCATGCCATTTAAAATTACGATCTATGGATTCGTACACTTTAACTCCCCATCGGTTATGCACAATAAAGCCAGCAAACTGACCCCAGCAATCATCTAACGGCAAATTTGGCAACGAATAATAATCATTTTTCCCATCGCTATTGGGCGTTATAATATTAGCTGGCGTAAACTTGGCAATAAGCCGTTCTATATCTTTAGCTGAAATAATAATGTTAACCGTATCTGCTTTAACATTCGCACATTTATTATCATAAACACCAAAGGACAAGGCATAATCCTTGGGTTCAAAACCTTCTTCTAAACTCAAGCAACTAGGTGTCCATTTTAACTCGGAGGATGCTCCCCCTACTCCAACAGTATTTTCAAATGAAAAATTAGCGAAATCTGTTTCTCCATTAACCGTTAACAAATTAAGCCATACACTATCTTCTTTTTCATCTTCTGCAATTACATCTAAGTTAAGCACCTGCCCTATTATTAAAGAGGCTGAATTATTAGCAAAATCAACTTCCGTATTCAAATTATTAAATCGAATACTTGGAGCTGAATTAAAAGGAGGCACTAAATAAATAGTCACTTCCAAACTATCTATATTAGTAAATTTGCACTTGTCAAAATCATTGAGTAGAAAATACATATTAAATTTATTATTTTCAACTACACCCATTAAATCACATGGTGGCGTCCAGCTAAAATGCCCTTGCACATTTGTATTACCTGTAACAGACTCTGGGAAACTCATATTATAATTGGATAAATTAAACCCCTCTCCAACCACAGAAAGTTCAATATCATCGCCATCCGTATCTAATCCAAAAATATTGAAATCGAGAGGGGTGTTAATCGTGTGTGCTATTATAACTTGCGGCAAATCGGTAGAAATAATGGGATCCGTATTGGGCGGAAGAATTACTTGCAAATTCAATATAAGCGTATCTGGTTCCCCAAAATCACATACGTCTAAATCATCTAATAGTACTTTAACTTCAAACTCCGTTTGCTCAGTAAAATCATAAATATC
>CAZGDC010000298.1:0-2335 GCA_964524405.1 uncultured Roseivirgaceae bacterium | reverse complement strand
TTAATATGCATGGCTTCGGCAACAAGTTGCCTTTTTTCTTTATTAAGATCATGCTTTAGTAATTCTAATAATTCTTGTGCTTGCGTACTTCCAAAAGAGAACAGAAATAAGCCTAAAATAAGTAGTGTTTTTTTCATTTTGTCATTGTTTTATAGTGTGTATTTATTTAATATGCTTTTGCAAAAACTACTCTGCCTTTTGAAGGGCGTCCGGTAATTATACAGTTTCCTGCCTCTCGACTATCATCCATTGGAATCAATCGAATCGTAGCTTTGGTTTCCTTTTTAATTTGCTCTTCCGTTTCTGCTGTGCCATCCCAATGGGCATAAATAAATCCACCTTTCTCTTCTAGAGCAGATTTAAACTCTTTGTACGTATCTACAGCAGTCGTTTTATCTGTTCTAAATTGAGATGCTTTTGTAAACATATCCTCTTGAATAGAAACCAAAAGGTTTGCAATGGTTGTTGATAGCCCATCCATACTGTACGTATTTTTCTCCTTTGTATCTCTACGAGCCACTTCAACTTGATTACTTTCTAAATCACGAGGCCCTATGGCAATTCTAAGCGGAATGCCTTTTTGCTCATATTCGGCAAATTTCCATCCTGGCTTATGCGTATCGCGTTTATCAAACTTAACCGTAATATCTTTTGTGCGTAGTTCTTTAACCACAACATCCGCCACTTTACTTATGGCTGCAAGTTCTTCTTCACTTCTAAAAATAGGAATGATAACCACCTGTGTTGGCGCCAATTTAGGAGGTAATACCAAACCTTCATCATCTGAATGCGCCATAATTAAAGCTCCCATTAAGCGTGTGCTTACGCCCCAAGAAGTACCCCAAACATATTCTAACTTGCCTGCTTTAGTAGCAAATTTTACATCAAATGCTTTGGCAAAATTTTGCCCTAAAAAATGAGAGGTGCCAGCTTGTAACGCTTTACCATCTTGCATAAGTGCCTCTATGCAATAAGTTTCTAATGCACCTGCAAACCGTTCGCTCTCCGTTTTTACGCCACGTAAAACAGGTAATGCCATATAATTTTCTACAAAATCGGCATACACATGCATCATCTGCAGTGCTTCTTCTTCTGCCTCAATTTTGGTAGCATGAGCCGTGTGCCCTTCTTGCCATAAAAATTCTGTCGTTCGTAAAAACAAACGAGTACGCATTTCCCATCGTACTACATTTGCCCATTGATTTAATAAGATGGGCAAATCTCTATACGATTGAATCCAGTTTTTATAGCTGTCCCAAATTAAGGTTTCAGAGGTGGGTCGAACGATAAGCTCTTCCTCTAATTTAGCATCAGGGTCAACAATTACACCATCTCCATTAGGATCATTTTTTAATCGGTAATGTGTTACTACCGCACACTCCTTAGCAAAACCTTCTACATGGCTCGCTTCTTTACTAAAATATGATTTCGGAATAAAAATGGGGAAATAGGCATTATAATGACCTGTTTCTTTAAATTTTTTATCAAGTACAGCCTGCATGTTTTCCCAAATTGCGTAACCATGTGGCTTAATAACCATGCAACCTCTAACCGCTGAATTTTCCGCTAAGTCTGCTTTTTTAACCAGTTCATTATACCAAGCCGAATAATCTTCACTTCTTTTAGTAATCCCTTTTCCCATTATTTGGTATGAATATTGCTTATATGTTTATTATAATATGTATTATAATCGTTGTTGTAATTGTATTATTTTTAAAAAATAATGAGGTGCAAATATATACCTTGTTGATTGCTCTCGTTATATTTAACCCAAGTAATTAATTATTACACTAAATTTTAGAGCTATGAAAACTAAAAATCTATCTGCGAACATTCTTTTTATTGCATGCTTGTTTCCAATAGCAGTTTTTGGTCAATCTAAATGGACTGAAAATGATGATATGTATTTTTCTAAAATAGATAGGGAAAAATTACAAGTTGCTAACTCTTACTCAAATGAGTCGCTTACAACTAATAAGCAGTCTGAGTATTTCAATAATCATAATTTTAACAGCCCAACTATACAAAGTGCTACTGTGGGCAGCCCAACTATACAAACTGCTAATCAGTTAGAAATGGGACAACCAGAAGACGCTAATAATCAATACTTTATATCCGACTATAGTCTTCATAATCAAATGGATAATGAAGAAATAAGATTTTCTGAAATTAACCCCAATGCCAACAGAAATTTTAATTCTGGTGTAAATGTTAATTTTATGGTTGGTTCAGCTTTTGGCCCCTCATGGGGTGCTTGGGGGCGTCATAACGCATTTATGGATCCGTTTAGCCCATTTAATGACCCATTTTGGGGAATGGGACACCAAGGATTTCA
>CAZGDC010000297.1:0-2341 GCA_964524405.1 uncultured Roseivirgaceae bacterium | reverse complement strand
TTTATTTTTTCTGCCTGCGATATCCTATGCTCAGTTGGAGCAACCTAAGCGATTTGAAACAGAGTTAGAGGGTTACGACTCTGAATATCAAATAATTTTAGGAGGAGAAAAGGGCATGATTTTATACAGAACCCTTAATGAATACGATAAAAAAGGAGGGCAATTATGGGATTTTATTCTGTTAGATACAACGCTTAATGTGGTATGGAACCGACAATTATTTTTAGAAAAAAACATTGCTTATAAAGGGGCAGATTATGCCATGGGGAGCTATTTTTTCTTGTTTCAATTAAACAGCGGCAATTCCAATAATCTTAAATTAATGCAAGTAAAAGGCGAAACAGGCGATACGCTTCGCTATATCATAAAAAACTTAGTGCCTCTTAATCTTAAAGAGTTTGAAGTAACAGACGGATCTGCAGTTCTAGGTGGTTATTATAATACTGAACCTGTTGTAATTCATTATAATTTCAAAGAAAAGAAAACCAAAGTATTGCCTGGTATATTTGGATCAAAAACAGAGTTAGTACAGTTAAAAGTAGATGACCATTCCATTACTGTACTTGTAAGTGGTCGAACATTGGATAAACGAAACACGCTTACCATTAAAAGGTATAATATTGAGGGCGACTATTTGAGTACTTTCGCCTTTAATCCCGAGTTGGATAAAGGCCTCGTTTTTGGACGTATTGCTGATGTTGAAGATATTACAAACTTGGTTGTTGGCACTTATGGCACTAAACGTTCTGATTACTCGCAAGGATTATTTTTAGGAACGGTTGATGCTGAAGGTCAGCAAAAATTGGAGTATATTAATTATGCCGATTTTGATAATTTCTTTAATTACATGAAAGCCAAAAGGCAGAAAAGGATTTCCGAAAAAATTGAAAGAAAAAAAATTAAGGGAAAAAAAGTAAAGTTTAATTATCGATTATTGGTGCATCAAGTGTATAAACAAGGGGATACGTATATTTTATTAGGCGAGGCATTTTATCCAACATATTCTTCTCATTCTTCTTATGGAGGATTTGTTGCGCAATATGGTGAATATGGATCTAGCGATTATATGCCAATAAGTTTTGCAGGATACCGATATACCCATGGGGTGGTGGCTGCTTTTGATTCGAATGGGGAAATGCTGTGGGATAATAGTTTTGAGATTGAAGATATAGTGTCTTATTCGTTGGAGCAATTTATACATGCTGCCTTTATTAAGGATGGAATCGTGCTTTTATATTTGTACGACAACCAAATTAGGAGTAAAATTATTAGTGGGTCTCAAGTTGTTGAAGGCAAAAAATTTGATGATTTAAAACTTACTTTTAGCGATGATAAGATAAATAACTACTCCTCTAATAAAATAGGAGGGTTAGAAAAGTGGTATGGAAACGCCTTTATTGCGTATGGGGTGCAGCGCATAAAAAATTTGCAAGATAGTGGCGTTAAACTTAATCGAAAAGTGTTTTACATCAATAAAATTATTTACCATTAAACATTGCAGAAAAAAATTTGCTAACTTTATGGCAATAAGCGTTCCTCTTTATCAAAATTAAAACCCTGAAAAATTTATATAAATTATTTACAGTAGTAACTGTTGTTGGTCTGCTATTATTTAATTCTTGTACGCCCGAAGATGTAGTGGTAGAGGACTTATCTATAAAACTAACTAAAGGAAGTTGGACTTTTAGTAGTGTAGATGCAGGCGATGATTTTCTTAATACTGGGTATGAAATTACTTATGGCGGAAATGTGATAACGTTTAATAATGATGGAACTAGTACGGATGAGCTATTAGGGGTTAATGGAAATGGAACTTGGTCGCTAAGTGGAAACCAAGATGAACTTACACTTAGAATTACCTATGATGACTCCGATACCAGAAACGAAACTTGGAGAATTATTAGTATTACCGATTCGCAACTCGTTTATAAATTTGATATTCCTCCTAATACATTAGAAATGCGGTATGTGCATTAGCATATTTTAATTGCAGGGCAATATTCAACGCATTTAAGTTCTTTATAAAAAGGGGTAAAATCCTTATTAAAAGTAATTTTTAAAAAATCATGTGTTGGAGGTTTACACTAAAACAAGCGAGTGCACGGTATTTGCCAACTGGACTGCCGCTTTTATTGCAGGAGAATTATAAAAATAGTGAGGATAAATAAAACACAAATTTCTTGGATGAATAGGGATTGTTGAAAGGTTCCCCTTTTCTTTTTAATCGCAGGGCGATAGCCCATTTGGTTTAATACCCCGACCTTCTAGGTCGGTATTAAGTTCCACTTAATACTCCGATGGCTCTGCCTCGGAGTAGTTTATTGAAAAAATAAAAATGTAA
>CAZGDC010000296.1:0-2390 GCA_964524405.1 uncultured Roseivirgaceae bacterium | reverse complement strand
CCTAACTGGTTATGCTATGTTATTTTAACGATGAGAGTGTGAAAAATAATCAATATAATGCGGCATTTCAATGTTAATATGGTATTAGCCTCCTACTTGCGCATGAACCTGACAACCAAAGAGATCGCTTCTATGATTAATGTATTGCCAGATAGTATTTTGAAATCTAAATATAGGCTAAAGAAAAAACTGGGTTTAGAGAAAGGGCATGATATAACCTCATTTTTGAACACACTATAATTTTGAGGGGCGTATAATGTGGGTTAAATGATGCTGTTAATTTATAGGATCGCTAAACAATCCAAATAGCTCTACATCAATTTTGCTCACAATCGTTGAAAAATCAGCCACATTGGCTACAAAATCCATATCGTTTACATCAATTATAAGTAGTTTTCCTAATTTATAATTACCAAGCCAATCCTCGTAATGCGTATTAAGGTTTTTAAGGTACTCTAACTGAATGGAATCTTCATAATCGCGCCCACGCTTTTGAATTTGTTGTACTAGTTTAGGCATATCTGCCCGTAAGTAAATTAATAAATCAGGAGGCTTTACAAAACCAATCATGGAGTTAAAAATATTCAAATAACTCTCGTAATCTCGATCATTTATATGACCTGAGCTATGTAAATTTTTAGCAAAAATATACGCATCCTCATAAATAGTTCTATCCTGAATGATGGATTTTTTTGCCGCTTTTATTGTATTTACCTGATTAAAGCGACTATTTAAAAAGTATATCTGTAAATGAAAAGCCCATCGGCTCATGTCTTCATAAAAATCAGCTAAATAAGGGTTATTATCAACCGATTCAAATTCAGTTTGCCACCCATAATGTTTGCCCAGCATCTCACACAAGGTGGTTTTTCCAGAGCCTATATTTCCAGCTACAGCTATATGCATATTTGTATAAAAAATGTTTAAATAAAAATTAGATTCAAAACTACAAAAGTGAAATGAATGCGCTTGCCTGTATTGTATTTATTACGGTACTTTTGTAAAATATTTTTGAGTACAATAAAAACACACTCCCTATGGCAGATTTTGGAAAAATGAACATACTAAAAGTAAATAGGTTTGCTCCTCCTGGCGCCTATCTTCAATTTAATGAGGAAGAAGTACTTATGCCTAATAAATATATGGCAGAAGGATTGGCTGTAGATGATGAAGTGGAGGTGTTTGTTTATAAGGATTCGGAGGATAGGTTAGTTGCTACCACTTTAAAGCCATTGGCGCAAGTGGGTGAGTTTGCTGCTATGGAAGTAGTAGATACTGCTGGGTTTGGTGCCTTTTTGGAGTGGGGCTTAGAAAAGCATTTGCTGGTACCTAAGCGCGAGATGCAAGAAGAGATGCGGGTTGGTCAAAAATATGTGGTTAAAGTAGTAATTGATCATTTAACGGAAAGGATTGTTGGAGTTGCTAAATTAAGTGCCTTTATATTCGATAATGCCGAGTATGAAAGAGGGGATGAGGTAGATGGATTAGTGGTTAGTATTACAGATTTGGGCTATAAAATATTAGTAGATTCTAAATACTGGGGCTTACTGTATGGTAATGAGGTGTTTAAAAATTTGGAACAGGGAGATGCCATAACGTGTTTTGTGCGTAAAGTTCGTGATGATGGAAAACTAGATTTATCGGTTAGAAATCCAGGAGAAGAAACCCAACAAGGCGATGCTGGCGAAATTTTAGAGCTACTTAAAATGAATGGCGGTACGATGAATGTATCGGATAAATCGGATCCTGAACTTATTAAAGAAACCTTTGGACTCAGCAAAAAGGCCTTTAAAAAGGCCTTGGGTACGTTGTACAAACAAAAACTAATTTTAATTGAGTCTGCTTCAATAACCCTTATACCATCTTAATATTAATATGGTACTACCTGGCTCTTAAATGAGGCAATGTTTTAGTCGGAATATTAGAAGTAATTCCAAGCTTTAGAATATCATTGGGATTGATGCACAAGATAGCTTTATTTTTTATAATCGCAATAGGGCCTTTTAATACTTCGGGGCTATTTAATAAAATATTGAGCCAACCATGCATGGTATAAGTGTCTTTGGCGTGTGCTTTAATGGTTGGGTGGTTTTTATCAATATATTCCTCCGGTTTATTGCCGAGCATGCTTACTATCTCTTTCCAAACAGTGGTGGTTAGTCGAGTGGTGGTGTAATCAATTTCATTAATATTATTGCTAATGGAGTGCGCATACGCCCTAAGTTTTCTTCCTGTGATTGATTGTGGATCTAATAATAAGGTAAGTTCGTTAGGATGAAATTGCATAATATTAAGCGTTTAGTTAGACTTTAAGTGTGGAATTTACTTAAAATAATCCTAAAAACCTAATTGTTTCGCATTATTCATGGAGTTTTCGAACAGGCACTAGT
>CAZGDC010000295.1:0-2433 GCA_964524405.1 uncultured Roseivirgaceae bacterium | reverse complement strand
ATTAATAACATCTCTAAGAGTTATGCCGATCATAAAGCACTCTCAGAGGTTAGCATCGAGGTGCCCAAACAAAGTATATTTGGACTTTTAGGGCCCAACGGAGCAGGTAAAACCACGCTAATTCGGATTATAAATCAGATTATAAATTCAGACTCGGGTACTATTGAAATAAATGGCGAGCCATTACGCCAAGCCCATGTCCGCTTAATTGGCTACCTGCCCGAAGAGCGAGGCCTCTACAAAAAAATGAAAGTGGGCGAACACCTTTTATACTTTGCCCAATTAAAAGGACTCAAAAAGAAAGAGTCAATTACAAAAATTAAGCATTGGTTTAAAAAGCTTGATATCCCTGATTGGTTGGATAAGAAAGTGGAAGACCTTTCTAAAGGAATGCAGCAAAAAGTACAGTTTATAGGTACCGTGTTGCACGATCCTGAACTAATTATTTTAGATGAGCCTTTTTCTGGTTTCGATCCTATTAATGCCAATATTATTAAAGACGAAATTTTAGAATTAAGAGAAAAAGGAAGCACTATTATTTTTTCTACTCACCGAATGGAAAGCGTGGAGGAACTTTGCGACCATATTGCATTAATAGATGACTCGCATAAAATTTTAGATGGCAAAAAAAAGGACATTAAAAATGCACACCGCTCACAAACTTATTTAGTGAACCACTTAGGTGCAATGGGTGCCTTAGATAATTATTATGAGATTTTAGAAACCAACACATTAGAAGACGACTTGATAGAAACAAAGGTTAGAATTAAAAACGATTCTGATTCAAACCTTTTACTTAAGCATTTAATCAATCAAACCAAAGTAGTAGGATTTAATGAGCTTATACCCTCAATAAATGACATCTTCATTCAAGCAGTAAAGGAGGCAAATAATGGATAAGATATTATTAATTTTAAAAAGAGAATACATCTCTCGCGTAAAAAAGAAGAGCTTTTTACTAGTTACTTTTTTAATGCCCCTGTTAATTGGAGGCTTATATGCACTTAGTATTTATTTAGCTATAAAGGATTCTGATGATGAATATTTAATTAAAGTAATTGATGAAAGTGGTTATGTAGGAGATAAAATTGAAGCTAAAGGAGTTGCCAAGTTTGAAGTAATTAGTGGGCAGGTTGATGCTGTAAAATCTGACGTGGAACAAGGAGAAGGGTTCGCACTGCTTTACATACCTAAACTGGATTTATACAATGCAGAAGGCATTGAACTATATACGATGCAAACACCCGGGATGGAGCTGGAGAGTGATGTGGATGATGCGGTTGAAAATGCATTAGAAGCAACAAAAATGGAAAAATTAGGGCTTCGTCAAAACACGCTTGATAGCATTAAAACCCGAATAAGTATAAAATCGAAAAGCTTATCGGGTGAGGCATCAACCTCTGGTAGTTCAAAAATTGCAATGGGCATAGGCACCTTGAGTGGCCTCTTAATTTATATGTTTATTATGATATATGGATCGCAGGTTATGCGAGCTGTAATGCAGGAAAAAACGAGTAAAATTGTAGAAATATTGGTTTCTTCCGTAAAGCCCTATCAGTTAATGATGGGCAAAATTTTAGGTGTTGCTTTGGTAGGGTTAACTCAATTTGCTCTTTGGATGATACTTACATTTGCCATACTTTCCATTGGACCTATGCTATTAGATGTGGATTCGCAAGTGGCTGCAGAAGCAGCCAGTGGAATGAGTGTAACAGGGAGTGCTGAAAATAAAGCACAGGCACTAGAAGCAATGGACAATTTAAATGAAGTGCTTGGCCAAATAAATATTCCCTTAATTCTTGGCGCATTTTTATATTTCTTTTTAACAGGCTATTTATTTAATGCCGCCTTATTTGCAATGGTGGGCTCGGCTGTTGATAGTGAAGCGGATACACAGCAGTTTATGCTACCCATTATGCTACCTGTAATTGTAAGTATGATGATGTTAGGCCCTGTACTTAAAGACCCAAACGGAGATTTAGCCTTTTGGCTTTCAATGATTCCGTTTTCATCGCCTATAATAATGATGGTGCGCCTGCCTTTTGATGTGCCCACTTGGCAACTAATTTTATCTATGGCATTAATGATACTCGGTTTTATAGGCACCACTTGGATGGCAGGCAGAGTGTATAGAATTGGCATATTAATGCACGGAGCTAAAGTAAACTATAAAGTAATTTTTAAATGGATGATGAGTAAAGATTGAGGGTGCCTCTATTATTTTTTTTTAGAACACAAAATTTGGAAACAAAGTGGAGTTAATAGAGGCTCCTTTGATTTTTTTTATACCATTTCAATTTTAAGGTTGTGAAAAAGAGCCAATCTAATGTGGCATTTCAATGTTAAAATGGTGCTATGCTCTATTATTAACACTTCGGCAATTAACCCTATTAAGTTATTTTTAACTTGTTAAAAATAAGAGTCTTATGTCTT
>CAZGDC010000294.1:0-2471 GCA_964524405.1 uncultured Roseivirgaceae bacterium | reverse complement strand
TGCCTGAATTTAAAAATCTAAATAGCTGCTTTGGGTGCAATCCCTAAACTCATATCCAAGCTTTTATAACTGTGGGTAAGTGCCCCTACTGAAATATAATCTACCCCACTAGCAGCTACCGCCTCAATGGTTTTTTCGGTAATACCTCCACTGGCTTCTACTTTGTATCGCTCAGCTATTATATCAACGGCCTCTTTCATTAAAGATGGGGGCATATTATCGAGCATAATAAAATCTACTCCTCCAACGGCTATTACTTGTTTTACCTCATCTAAACTGCGCGTTTCTACTTCAATTTTTAAGTCAAGATTATTGGCTTTTAAATAAACATGTGTTGCTTTAATCGCTTGGGCTATTCCTCCTGCAAAATCAATGTGATTATCTTTAAGCATAATCATATCGTATAAGGCAAACCGATGGTTGTGCCCACCACCAATTTGCACGGCCCATTTTTCCATTATCCTAAAATTTGGAGTGGTTTTTCGGGTATCTAATAATGCTGCTTTATGTTGTAAAATTAAACGTGATAAGTAGTGTGTATAAGTGGCAATACCACTCATGCGCTGCATACAGTTAAGTACTAGTCGCTCGGCAGTTAAAATAGATTGTGCATTTCCAAACACTTTAAAAATTACATCACTTTTTTTTACTTGATTACCATCTTTTTTTAAGAAGTTTACTTTTAAAGAGGCATCCACCTGAGTAAATATTTTTTTTGCCAATTCAATACCTGCAATAATGCCTTCATCTTTCATAATTAGATGTGCCGTATTTTGTGCGGATGCTGGAATAGAAGCTAAAGAAGAATAATCACCTGAGCCTACATCTTCTTGCAAGGCGGAGGTAATAAATTGAGTAATGGCTTCTTCGGTTTTGTAATTCATACAAGTGGAGGAGGATAAAAAATTGTAATAACATGTTATATGTCATTCCTTTACAAAACTCATTTCATGAATTTTAAATTGTTCATTTATTTTTTTTAGGCGAATCCAAACCCTAAACGAGCCATTGGCTGTTTTATACTCACCAATAGCATAAATAAGCCCATTTTCGGAAGCTCCTTCGTGATTAATTTGGAATGATTTAGGGGGATTTTCTTTGAAATAATTTTTTAGTACTCCCTCGGCTTGCGAATGGCTATAGGTTCCCTCTTTTCCATCAATATTTAAATCAACTTTCGCATTTAAGTACTTTCCTAGCTCGCTAGAGCTACCTACTTCAAGCACTAGTTTCACTTGCTCAACGGTTTGGTTTTGTGCCAAAATCGAACTTGCCGATAACATAAACCAAGCAACAAATAGTATAAACCCAAAGGTTATTTTTCTCATAGGACAATTTAAGCTATAATTATGCCATTTTCTAAATTAATAGACCGAACAAAGCTACTATTCTATATGTATATTTGCAACCCAATAATTGGCATCACTACCTAAGATGCCTTAAACTATAGGATGTAATGAAAAAAAAAGTTCTTTTAATGATTTTAGATGGATGGGGGATTGCTAAAAATAAATCTGCTTCTGCCATAGATGCAGCTAATACCCCTTTTGTTGATGGTTTGTATAAAAAATATACGCATTCAAAACTAGAAGCCTCTGGTTTAGCCGTTGGTTTACCAGATGGGCAAATGGGAAACTCTGAGGTAGGTCATATGAACATTGGAGCAGGTAGAGTGGTGTATCAAGATTTAGTAAAAATTAATAAAGCGGTGGAAGATGGCTCGTTGGCAAATAACGAAGAAATTAGAGCAGCTTTTGTATATGCAAAACAACATAATAAGCATGTGCACTTCATTGGGTTGGTTTCCGATGGTGGGGTTCATTCGCACATCAATCATATTAAAGGGTTGTGCTCTGCTGCTCATAACCAAGGGTTAACCAAGGTATTTGTACATGCCTTTACAGATGGTCGCGATACCGATCCTAAAAGTGGTTTAGGGTTTTTAACTAATCTCGAAAATTACATGAATAAAACAACGGGTACAATGGCGAGTATTACAGGAAGATATTTTGCTATGGATCGAGATAATAGATGGGGGCGCGTAAAACTAGCGTATGATGCCATGACCAAAGGGCTTGGGTTGCAAACCGAAAATTGGAAAAAATCTATGAATGATTCTTATACTAATGAAGTAACCGATGAGTTTATTAAGCCAATTATTATTTCTAAAACGCAAAGCATTAAATCAGGCGATGTGGTTATTAACTTTAATTTTAGAACCGATAGAGGAAGAGAAATTACCCAAGCATTAACACAGCGAGATTTTTCAGAGCAAAACATGCAAAAGTTGGATTTATACTACGTTACTATGACCAATTATGATGATAGTTTTTTTGGGATTAAGGTGGCTTATAACAAGGAAAACTTGCCGAATACCATTGGAGAAGTACTTAGTAAAAAAGGGTTGAAGCAAATTAGAATTGCTGAAACTGAAAAATATCCTCATGTTACTTTTTTCTTTTCTGGCGGAA
>CAZGDC010000293.1:0-2482 GCA_964524405.1 uncultured Roseivirgaceae bacterium | reverse complement strand
AATTTTGCTGCTTGGCTTTGGGCGAAGCCCATTGTTTATAATCGCCATAATCGTGGTTACCTAAAATGGAGTAGGCACCTAAAGGAGCAGATAGTTTTGAAAACATGTTTTTATACTCCGCCACTTCGCTGGTTTCATTATTTACTAAATCGCCTGTAAACATAAATAGGTCTGGTTTTTCGGCCATCATTAAATCAATACCGCCTTGCACGGCTATTTTATTATAAAAACTTCCCGAATGAATATCCGAGAGTTGACCAACGGTAACACCTTCAAATGCCTTTGGTAAATTAGGTATTACTACTCGTTTTCTTCGCACTCGATAATCATAAGCACCCGATAAAATACCAAAGCTCATTGTTGCCACAGGCAATGCAATAGCAGCCATAGAGGCTTTTGCTAAAAACACTGACCTCGGAATTGGTTTCCCATTGGTAGAAATGCTTTCTTTTTTGTTGTTTTTTTGTTTAACCCATTTATAAAATCGGATGGCATCATCGAGCAATAAAAATAGTACTGCAAATACTTTGGAAAGGTAATTTATAAAAATAAAAACGATGGCTATTCTCTGAACTGTTGGGTTAATAAATTGAGGCCCAAACACCTTCCATTGAACAAGCATTAAAGCTATAATAATAGTTAAAACCCAATACACATACCATGTAATGCTTTTTCGTTTCCAATTTTTGGTAAGCACTTTAACCGATTGAAACACATACCAATCGATAAATAATATTAATAGTAGAACGATGTATATCATATAGTTATTTTGTCATTCCTGCGTAGGCAGGAATCTGTCAAACATTAAACGGATTCCTGCCTACGCAGGAATGACGTTGCGTTTTTGATTTTTCTGATGCTAATTCTAATTACCATTCGCAATCCGTTCTTCTTTTTTATCGGCAAACCAATACATTACCTTATCGAAGAAAAGATACATTACGGGTACGATAATCAGGGTTAAAAAGGTTGCAAATGTAAGCCCAAATATAATTGTCCACGACATAGGGCCCCAAAAAACCACATTGTCTCCACCAATAAAAAAATCAAAATCATATTCTTGAAAGAATTTAATAAAGTCTAAATTTAACCCTGTTGCCAAAGGAATAAGCCCTAGAATAGTAGTAATGGCCGTTAATAAAACAGGACGTAACCTAGTTTTACCAGCAACCACAATAGACTCTATCACTTCTGGCATGGTTAATCTGCCTCCATTTTCTATGCCTAGTTCTTCTCTTCTTCTTTTGCGAGTAAGTTCGATATAATCAATTAAAACAATGGCGTTATTTACCACAATACCTGCCAAGGAGATAATGCCAATCATGGTCATCATAATTACAAAATCCATGTGAAAAATAACCAACCCTAAAAACACGCCAATGGTACTAAAAAGCACGGAGGTCATAATAATAATAGGTGCGGTGATTTTATTAAATTGGGCTACTATAATCAAGAAAATAAAGAAGAGTGCAATAAGTAATGCATTACTTAAAAAAGCCATTTCTTTGGCTTGTTTTTCTTGCTCGCCACCAAACTTAAAATCATAGCCCGCAGGCATTTTAAAGTCTTGTAAAGCCAACTTTATTTCATCGTTTACAAGGGTAGCATTGGCAGAAGCTAGCACATTTGAATAAATGGTAATTACTTTTTTCAGGTCTTTTCTTTTAACCGACCCATAGGTATTCGATATATGCGCTTGTGCCAATGAAGCAATGGGTACTTGATGCATTTCTCCATTATTTGGATTTTTAAACGTTATATTCATATTAATTAATGCGTCAACATTATACCTATATTTATCGCTTAGCCTTAGCTGAATTTCATAATCATCCTCCCCTTTTTTGTATTTAGATACTTCTTTACCAAAAATGGCTGTTCTAAGTTCACTTGCAATAGTAAAAGTTGAAATGCCAAACCTCCTAGCTTTATCACGGTCAATATCTATAATTAATTCTGGCTTACCTGTTTGCAAATCGGTTTTCAATTTTTCAATTCCGTCTATTTCTGCCTCATTAATAAACCGCTTCATTCGGTCGGTTAGTTCTGCTAATTTTTCATAGTCATCGCCAGATACCTCAATATCAATAGGCTTGCCTACAGGTGGCCCTGCGGCATCTTTGTCAACGGTAATACTTACGCCAGGGTAGCCTCTCATAGCGGTTCTAATTTCTTCCATTACCTCGCTGGTTACAATACCACCTCTATATTTCATCTCTACAAAGTTGAGGGTAATGCGCGCTTTATTTGGGCTATCGCCTTGGCCAATTGCCGAGGGATCGTTTGGGTCGGAGGTGCCCTGCCCTACATTGGTTACAATGGATTCAACAATATGCGCATAAGGCTGCACTAATTTTTCTATTTTTTCATTAATTTTTAAGCTAAAATCATTGGTAGTTTCAATATCAGTACCAATCGGAAACTCAATAAAAATATTTACATATTTAGGTTGGTTGATGGGGAAGAAAATAACATTAGGTGCAAA
>CAZGDC010000292.1:0-2482 GCA_964524405.1 uncultured Roseivirgaceae bacterium | reverse complement strand
TTTACAACCATCCTATACGAAAGCAAAGTAACAACGCTAATAAAAAACGTGATTAAATTAATTGAATTTGGAAGCGCAGCAAACCCAACTTTTGCATGATATAGATAACTAATTATAGCAGAAATTACAGCCGTTATGCCTAAGGTATAAGCCACCCGCAAGCCATCTTGAAAGCCCGTATAACGAACAATGCCTGAATAGCTTTTTGTAAATAACGAAATTATAATGGAAACTAACAGAAAGAGAGGTATTCCTACTTCGTAATGGCTTCTATCAACCGCTGCTAGGTCAAACTCAAATCGGATAATATAAGAAAGTGATAATACAGTAAAAACCAGTAATGCATCAATTAAAATGATAATCCATCGAGGTAATATTCTTATTTCCCTCAGCTTGCTAAACATAATTACTTAGATTTTTTTTTGTCCAGTGCTTTTTTAGCCCCAAACAAAGCTCCTGCAGCTATTAAAAGCTCAATACCACCCAAAGGTGCATCAGGGTCGGTTCCGCCTCCTGGGCCTCCTCCGCCTGGCTGCGCAGCAGCAAACGAGGCTATACATATAAAAAAAGTGACAAGTCCTAATTTCATTTCTTGTGTACTCTATGGGTTATTATTTTTTTATCGGTGGCAATATTAATAATATAAATTCCTTTTTTCATATTACTCATATCTATTTTATTAGATATATTCTTCGATTTAGAGTAAACAATTCTCCCATTCAAATCATAAATAGTTACCAAATTAATTTTTTCATTTCCAGCATTTACAATTTGCAAATAACGGTTGACTGGGTTTGGGTAAATAGCAATTCCTGAATCCAACCCAATTTTATTGTCAACTCCTAATACAATTTTCGATTCAATAATAATGGTAAACCTAGTTCCGTAGCTATCTTTATTAGTAGTAACCGTAAACAGGTGGTTATCTCCTTCTTGTAAAATAATTGTTTTGTCAAGGTAGGCATCAAATAATGAAAACCCTTCTCCATTAACAAAAGAAGGAATATCTTCAAATTTTAAGGTGTAATTTCCTTGAACGATGTTGGTAATATTTAAAGGGATAAGGGTCTCCTGTGCATAGATTGGTGGCAGAGAATTAATCGCTAATGTATCTCCACCCATAGTATAAGAGGCTAGGTTAAATATTCCGTTTTGCAATTTTCTTCCATCAAAGGCATTATCATAGCCATCTGTTGCTTCCTCTCTAAAATGGATAAATGTTTTATCAATTTTATCCTCTTGAATAAGCGATACCATCAAATGGTTTGTTAGCGGCTCTTCTGAAGATCTTAAAAAAGTAGAAGAACTAGCAGATTTAGCAGATTCTGGAATTAATAATGTAGCTCCTGCTCCCGTAGTTTGTATCCAAAATGCCTGACCAGATGCAATTAACCCATTAGATAAAGTTCCCATGACGCCATTCCAGCTATCGTAGGTATCGGTGTCGGTATTCCAAACGCTTACGGTACCACTAATACTACCCGTTGTACTCATATTATCCCACTCTACGGTTGAAGGAAATGGATTATTAACTAAATTCCATCCATCATCACTTGGTATGCCAGAACTTGTATAAGTAATAGGCATTGATTGCGTTCCTTGGTTTAAGGTGCCCGTAAAGTTAATAACTGCATTTACATCCGCATTTCTAGTAAACATGGTATAGCCTTCGTTAGTTGCGATGGAAGCCCCAAAAGAAGATTGAAGTTCGAAACGATCGTTAATAGGCCCTCCTAATGTTTCATCTTCACGTGCTAAATCATTTCCATTAATTGTAAAGCCAGCAGATGTTATTTGAGCTACGGTAGCACCATTTACTGCGACCCCGAAATTTCTCCAAACTCCTGTACCTATAGCACCTGTTGTTAAGTTAAAGAAACGCTGTGCTGTTACATTACCTGTTATACTTGCCGTCAAAGGAAGCTCATTTACTCTTGCCGTGTTAGTACCTGAAGTAGAACGAATGGTAAATACGCCTGCGCCACCCCCATCGGCATCAAAGGAGGTACTAGCAGCCATTACCAATTCGGTATTTAGGTTGGTAGTGGCATTATTAGATACCGCAGCACCTGTATTGGTAATTGAAATAGTATAAAACTCATTGGTTGCACTGCCCGAAATATTTTGTGCATTATTGCCATTAAAGGTTACGGTGCCATTAACATTGCTAAACGTGCCATTATTGGTGAAATTACCTGCAATAGTAGCCGTTTGGCTAGGAGCCGTTAATGTACCTGTAATTAGTACATTATTAAACGTTTTGGTGCCTGCACCTGAAATTGCGGTAGTGCCATCAAACTCAAAGGTACCCGAGGCTATAAGCGTGCCATCGTTAATAAGATTGCCTGCCACATTTACTTGTTGCCCATTGGGATTAAAAGTAGCACTAGGGTCGATGTCCAACACTCCATTTATATCAGCATTTTGGTTAAACATTTGCACGGTAGCAGTCGTATTACTTATGGTAAGCCCTCCCCCAAAA
>CAZGDC010000291.1:0-2502 GCA_964524405.1 uncultured Roseivirgaceae bacterium | reverse complement strand
ACCTCTTTAACACTGGCTTAATGGTTTCTACCAATTCGATACATTCATTAGAATTTTTACCAATAAATGGGTTGGTTGTTTTTTTTGAAAGATCGTACCACACCACCTCTTTAGCATCAAACTCATTAATACATTTGAACTTATAAATTAGGTAATTATTTAGTGCATTTTGCTCGATATAAAGGGGAATAACCATACCCATTTGCTCCAAAATAACTCGTTGATTATAGGATGTAGAGCTTTCGCTCATTAACGTTCCCATTCTGGTTAAGGCGAGCATAACTCCATTTTCAACACTGGCAGCCGATAGTAATTTAGCATAGCCCCTTGTCTTGTCAAATTCATCGTTTTGTAAAGCGTGTACAATTTTAAAATAAGGAGTTAAAACAGAATCCTGACCTTCTGTAAGCACAAAAATATTCAACTCTTCCTTTTCATCAGAAGCAGAACCTCCACAAGCAAGTAAAAAAACTAAGCCCATAAACTTTATATACCTTATCATTTATCTTATCTTTTATAAATTATTGAGATGTTGAACATCATTTTCTTTTTCCAAACCAAATTTTCCGCTTATGTAACTTAGCTCATAAAGACCAAGGTTAGCGTGTGTAAACCGATCCATTTCCGCCAAAGGAACATGTAATAATTCTGTTAAAAATATTCTAAGTGCTCTTCCATGCATACAAATCAAAATAGTAGATTCCGACCCTCGTGTTAGCAGCTTAGTAACCGCTCTTAACCTACGTGCAACCTCATCTGGGCTCTCTCCGTGTTTAATAGCTAGAGAGGTCTCTCCTTTGCCCCATTTATCTGTAAGCGATTTAAAAAAGGCTTTTTCTTCATAATTGGCTTCTACACCTTCATAAACACCCCAACTAATTTCATCTAATCCTGCATGGGTAACATGGGTAATCCCTGCCTGAATAAATGAGGCTACTGATTCGGCAGTGCGCTTTAAAGTAGAAGTATAAACAATATCAAAGTTTACATTTTTATAAGCCTCATAAAATGCTTGCGCTTGCGCTTGTCCTTTTTTATTTATAGAAGCATCAATACCTTTTCCTTGCACAATGCGCCTTAAATTATAATCGGTTTGCCCGTGCCTAACAATATATATTTTTTTTGTCTTCAATTCTAGCTAGATTTGAACCTCTGCCAGTGGCAGTTCAATTTCAGATAGCAAAGTAAACATTTTAAATCGTTTCAAATTGATTCCTATAGATATAACTCCCGAACAACTTACAAACGGCAGCCAAAATACTATGGTTAGCCATTTAGGCATTGAATTTTTAGAAGTTTCTCCTCAATTAATAAAAGCCAAAATGCCCGTTGACCATAGAACCGTTCAACCTTTTAGAATATTACACGGAGGCGCATCTGTTGCTTTAGCCGAAACATTAGGTTCTATTGCCGCCCAAATTAATATTGACCAAAAGAAGTATATGGCCGTTGGTTTAGCCATTAATGCTAACCACATAAAATCGGTACGCGATGGGTTTGTTTATGGTGTAACCAAACCCATACATATTGGCAGAAGCACCCATATTTGGGAAATTAAAATTACCAACGAAGAGGGAAAACTAGTATGTATTAGTAGGCTAACAGTCTCTATTATTGCAAAAAAATAAGAATGAAAGAACCGAGTACAAGCAGTAAAACTGTTTTACCTTATACCGATGCAAAGTTAGAAGTAGCTATTAATAATTGGGCTAATTGGGCGGTTGATCATAATCAAAATATTGCACTTTACAGAAAACCAGGCAGCGGCCCTGTGTTACTTTTGGACAGCAACCCCCTTACCAAGGCAAAAGCACCTATTGAAGAACTTTCAAAGGGTTTTCTGTTTGCGAATTACCGAGGCAACCTTTGGCATTTACAAGCCGTACATACGGTAGCGTTTATCGACCCAGCTCAACCCAGTATGCCCATTAAAGTGGAAAAATCTAATTCAAATTGGAACTATTACACAACAAATAATATACAAAAAACCACCTCAAAATCAGCCTATACTTCGGCAGTTCAATCAAGCATCAACACGATTCTTTCAAGTGAATTAACAAAAGTGGTACCTTCAAAAATTAAACTGCATCGCTTACCAAATAATTTTTCTTTGGCCAATGCTTTTGTAACCCTTTGTAGCAAATATCCAACGGCATTTGTATCGGTAATTTCGACCAAAGAATTTGGCACTTGGCTTACGGCCACACCTGAGTTGCTTATTAATGTTGATAAAAAAGGGATTTTTGAAACCATGGCCTTAGCGGGCACACAAAAACACCAAGAAAACACTTCGTTGCACGAAGTAGCATGGGTTGATAAAGACATTGAAGAGCAGGCCATGGTAAGCCGATATATTATCAATCAGTTTAAAGAAATTAGGTTACGAGATTTTATCGAAAAAGGACCAATAACGGTGCAAGCTGGCAATTTAACTCATCTTTGTACCACGTTTAGCGTAAATACTAAAGCCACCAATTTTTCTGATTTAGGAGGAGTAATGCT
>CAZGDC010000290.1:0-2509 GCA_964524405.1 uncultured Roseivirgaceae bacterium | reverse complement strand
TTAACTCGCCTAAATTCTTTTTCGTTTGATGTAACCAACACAAAATTATTGGCGGTTGCGGTAGCTGCTATCAACACATCATAAGCACCTATTGGAGTGCCTAATTTTTCGAGTTGGGCACGAATGGCTGCTGCATTATTTGCTTCATTATGTTTAAAAGGAATAATCTCAATATTATTAAGAAAGCCTAACACTGCGTTTTTGGTAGATTTTTTGATTAATGGATTTTTCTGTAAACCATAATGAAGTTCGTAAGCTGTAATAGCTGATATTTTTATTTGTAAAGGAGGGGTTAATTTTAAACGATCAATGGTGTTTTGGTCACCTTTTACAAAATCACTTACTGTACAGGTATCTAATAAATAATCCATTTTTAAAAGATCTGCTTATTAGGCGTTTTTAAGTCAGATCTATAAGAATCAAGGGCCTTGAATGAAGGGTCTCCCTGAAAATCATCCATCCATGAACCCCACGTACTTTTCTTATCTTGCTTTAGTAATAATTCAATGGCTTTTCGAATAGCACCATTTGCAGTTATTTCTTTGCTTTTAACGTAGGAATCAAACCTACTCTTAAGGCTATCTGGTAAATAAACGGATATATTCATTTGTAATATATTATAATACATTACAAATATAGCATGTTTGTTGAAGTTAGCATTTTTCAGCTTTTACATTGCACATAGGAATCGATGAAAAAGAAGTGGAACAATATGCAGTAGTCAGCGGGTGAATTTGTAAAGCCGCACAAATTCACCCGCTGACTTTTAGTTTCAAAAACTAATTATCAATATCTCTTTAGCCTCTTCTGTAAACTCGTGTGTAGCGGAGTTGCTAATTTTTTTAAACAATAGCAGAGCTACTTCTTTTTCATTACTAGCATAATAGCTTAATGCCAATCTAAATTCTGCTTTTTGATAATAAGCAGAGCTAGTGTTTAAAATTACCGTTTTTATTGGTTGTATAGATTTATCAAACTCACCTTCTCTAAAATAGGCTACACCTAAGTAATAATTAAGGGTATCGTTTGTTGGTTTTATTAAAAGCAACTTTTTAAAGTGGGCAATAGAAGCTGTGTAATTTTCGCTTCTAAATTTGCTCATAGCATTATTAAACTGCACCTTTTCAGCAGCATCATTCATATAATTATTAATGCCTTCTTCGTAAAAATCGTATGTAGCTAAATCCGAATTCTTATTAAACTGATATATTGAAAACACCCCAATAAGGACCAAAATTGTTCCAGCAGCAATTTTCATAGAGTTCGACACCCAACTCTTTTTATCCATTTGTATGTCATAGGAGATTAATTTTGCCTTTAAATCTCTTTTATACTCTTCGCCTAATTCCTGATGAATGGCTTTACGAATTTTAACACTTGTTTTTAGTTCTCGGTCATTTTTTAGTCGGCTCTCAAAGGTTTGTAGTTCTTCAATGCCCATTTCACCCAAAATGTATTTGTCTGTATTATCTAGTTCTCTCCCCTTCATAACTATGCCGATTTTAGTTTGCTACGTACTTCCACTTCCAACTTCTTCATACATTCATACTTGCTTTTTTTAGCCACATCACGGTTTTTAAACCCTAATTCAATGGCAATGGATTCCATATCAAATCCACGTTCATAGAATAAGATTAAAATGGATTTGCATCGCTCTCCAATTGACCTTATGGCACTTCTAACTAAATCTCGTATTTGGGTATTTTCTTCTTCAACAACTGTTAGTGTATGCTCATTTATCTCATCTTGAAGAAACATATTCTTAGATGCCCTAAAATGTTGACGAACATTGTTTTTACCAATGCTAAACAAATATGTTTTTAACGTTGAACTGCTTCCATCAAATTTGCCCTCTTTTATATTTTGATGGAAGGAGATGATGGTATTCTGAAAAATATCTTTAGCTGCATCTACCGATAGCTGATTGTTAGTAACTGCCCAACCTATAAATTCATTTCGGTATTCATCATACAAGTTGAATAATATCTTTTCACTACCCATACGGATGGCTTCGATAATGGCTACTTCGGATATATTTTGGTTGTGCATAAAATCTGATATTTACTCTTAGTTACCAACAGAATTCCTTTGTAACTAAAAAACGAGTTTATTTTTCAGCTAGCAATTCAATCAATAACCTAAGTTCTTTATCTGTAATGGTAGATTTCTCAGACTTATCGTAAATATCCAATAAGAAGACTTTTTTATTTACAACCCTAACTAAAGTTATTAACCTGCCTCCGCCTGATTTTCCTTTGGTTTTAGATGCGATGGCAATACGAATTTTATAGCATTCTTTACCAAGAGGTGTGCCCAATGTTGGTTCATTGGCAAGCTGTTTAAAGATAGGAGTAAGATCAGCCTTTATAGATTTATATTTTTTTGCAAGTTTTTTAACCTTTCGTTCAAAAGGTTCGGTAGCAATAACTTTATAACTCATCTAACAGATTTTCAGCTGTTTTCAGTTGTTTTTTCCCTTGTTCGTATAGGGTTACATCGTTAAAAGCAT
>CAZGDC010000289.1:0-2511 GCA_964524405.1 uncultured Roseivirgaceae bacterium | reverse complement strand
CCTCGTAAAATGCTGAGGTTTTGCAAGTGAAAAATAACAAACAGGTAAGAAACAGAAAAAATAGATGTTAATATGGTATTAATAGGGCATAAAGAAGAAATTGTTGGCTGCCAACGTAATTTTCTGCTTGGTTAAGATATCTCCGTTGCACTACGATATGACGTAGCCTACTATTGAAAGTGGTAAACTAAGTGGTTGTGAAGGAATAAAGTGTACAGAATAGAGGAGTTATTTTGTAGGCTAACAAGGCAAAAAACACAGGAATAGCATAGATATGGCGATACCTGAGCGAAGCGAACAGATGAACACCGTTAAAAAACAAACTATTGCGAATAATTTTTAACGGAGTAAGCATGTAAAAGAACGAGTCTAAATGTATCGTTTATTTCTTCACAACCCCTTAGGGCTCTACTCCTAGGGCAATTCATTCCGCAGCAAAGTGGGGAGGGAGTCTATGCCACGATAATTATAGTATAAGCCCCAATATTATGCCAGAAATTATTATAAACGGGGCTTTTATTTTAGTAAACTGTAGTAATAAAAAAGTAGCGATAATAAAAAAGGGGTTAATTAAATTGTGCTCCAGAGGCAAGTACAAAATAATAGCAGCCGCAATCACCATTCCTGAACTTGCTGCTGTAATTCCTTCTAAAGAAGCCCTTACGATTCTATAACGCTTTAAGTTTTCCCAAAATCGGATCACAAAAAATATGAGGAGGGTGCCTGGTAAAAATATACCAGCTGAAGCAATAAGCCCTCCAGTAATCATCCCCCAAACACCCATATCTCGAACCGATAAAGCACCAATATAGGCACTAAAGGAGAATACAGGGCCAGGTACAGCTTGTGCCATTCCAAAGCCAGAAAGAAACTCAGTAGAAGATAGAAATTCTTTTAGCGTAACAAATTCTGTATAAAGCAATGGGATTAGCACCTGGCCTCCACCAAAAATTAATGAGCCATTTCGATAGAAATTCTCGAATAATTTAATGGGTATCGAATTTGTAAATGTGGCTAAAATACCGCCAATAATTAAAATGGCTCCCCACAAAATAAAATTAAACCACTTAATTTTTAAGGGTTCGTTTTTTTCAATTTTGGGCTGCCTTTTGTATTTAAAAGCAGTAACCAATCCTCCAATTAATATTAATAGTGGAAATAAAAAAGGCGAATGAATAAAAAGAGATAAAATTGCCGAAAGCACTAAAACCAGTATGCCAGAATTAGAGTCTATTACTTTGGAGGTGATTTTATAGGCGGCAAAAGCAATAAAGCCTACGGCCATGGGCTGAATAAACCGAATGGTATGTAAAATAAGTTCTTTCTGCTGAAAAGTTGATAAAGCAATGGATACGAATATTAGAGCGGTAACCGCAGGCAATACCCAAAATAAAAGTGTAAGATAAGCCAACCCAGGCCCTCCGATTCTAAACCCAATAGCCGTTATGGTTTGTGTAGAGGTTGGGCCGGGCAAAATTTGACACAACGCATTTAATTCCAATAATTCTTTTTCTGTGAGATAACCCCTTTTATCAACGAAGCGATCTAAAAAATAGGCAATATGTACTTGTGGGCCTCCAAAAGCAGTTAAAGACATCAATATTACATCTTTTAAAAAAATGTAATACCGAACAGATTTAATGGTCAAGTTATCAATTTTAAAATGATAAAATACTTAAATTCAGCATATTTAAAAAAGTGTAAAAAAACACCATTCAAATAGTAAGTATCTAAAATTAGTAATTTTGTTCAATATTTTCAATCTTATCGTTATTATTTAGTTATGTAAAAGCTCATGCAGCACTTCAATAGAGTTAACTTTTCCTAATTCTATATGAGTTTTATAATAGCTTATTAAATCTTCTAATATCCTATTTCTAAGTGTACTGGTTAGTACTATATGAGATTCGTAATTTGCATTTAATAGTGTTTTCATAATGGCACTATTCTCTTTTTCTTGATAAAAGGAGGAAGGAGGGATTTGATTGATAAAATCATTAATGGAGTAGGGCTTGAATCCAAGAAATAGCGAAAGTTTAATTAAAAAAATTAGATGAAAATGTTGGGTTTTATTTTCTTGTTCATCTAAATGAAGAATTGAATTTTGAATGAAATTATAAAATGGGGGGTTGCTTTCTATCTCTTTTAGGCTCTTATTTAGTATTTCTATAATAAAAAAACTAATGGATGCTTTTATAGGGTCTTGTCTAAGGTTGTGCAAAGGATGGTAACTGCTGATTTCTGATACTCTGCTTATATTTTTCGATTCGTTGTAATAAACTACTAACTCAACTAAAGAAAGTGGTTGAAAGAGGGCAATTTTACCTTTGGAGTTTTTGCTGCGTACACTATTGGCAATTACACTTATAATGCCTTTTTCGAGTGTGTAAATAGTGGCTATTATAGAAGTCTCTTTGAATTTTACAAACCGTAAAACAATTCCTTTAGTTTTGAGCAGCATTACATACAACTATTTAATAATAGCCACTTTACCAAATTGAGTGGTAGAGC
>CAZGDC010000288.1:0-2523 GCA_964524405.1 uncultured Roseivirgaceae bacterium | reverse complement strand
TTAAATCTCAAATTAATAATAATAATAGAAAAAATAGGTATTTTACCTAGTGTTAAGTTAAGTGTGAAATGGTGGTTAAGTTGAAGTTATTTATGTTTTTGGCGAAGTAAAAAAATAGGAGCATAGCTTTGCTACGTGAATATTTTTTTAGGAAGTTAAAAGCGGAAAGAACAAAACTTGGGCTGACAGTTTACACTTAACTTAACACTAGTCCTAGTCCTAGTTTTTGTTTGGGTGAGGTAACGCTAAGACATGTCCATAAAGTTCCTTGTACTTAATTCCAAACTCCTCTTTTATTTCTTCTATAAGTTTATCTATTGCCAATTTAGGGAATCCTAGTCGCAAGCCCATATCCTGGCAAAATAGAACTTCACTCGGTAATACCTTTCCATCTATAAGCATTAATAAAATACTTTCTGTAAGGTAGTCAACCGCAGTAGCATGAGATAAAGCACCCAGCGATCCAATTGATTCGGGTTCTGCTATTAAATCTCCAATAACATCCAATTCCACTCCGTGGCGTAAACAAATATTATAAATAAAAGCACGCTCCTTGTCATCGAAATGACCATCTGCGCCCGCTAAATGAATTAAAATATTTATCTTTTTTCTTAACACTGCATCCATTATGAGTAAAGTTAATCTAACATTTGTATAATACAAAATTTTAATAGCAAGCTTGTTTCATAAATAAGAGAATAGCTTATTGGCCTCCGAAATATTTATGCGCAAATATCATAATCACTTTGTTGTTTTATATATGTAATTAGTACATTTGCACTCGCATTTGGCGCCCGTCCAATTGTAGTAATGGCGAGGTAGCTCAGTTGGTTAGAGCGCAGGATTCATAACCCTGAGGTCACGGGTTCAACTCCCGTCTTCGCTACATAAAAAAAGCCGCTTTTAAGCGGCTTTTTTTATGTAGGTAAAAAATATTAATATGGTATAAACCAATAGCTATTCCTTATCTTCTTTCTTAATTTTTCTTATTAAAAAGAAAGAAGCCAACAAGCTTAAACCAGCAAACAAGAAAATGCCAATAACATAACCTTGCTCTAACTCATGGCCTTGTCCAAATAGGAGCTCAATTAACATGCCAAATGCCGCTCCCAAAGAAATACCAATGGATAATAGGCCTAGCACAATTACAAAATGCCAACTATTGCCTTCTGTGCTTTTAAATAATTTTGCATCTGCGCCCGCTTCAATTAATGCTAAGCGTTCTTTGTTACGCGTTGTTAGAAAGTAGTACACCATTCCAAATATGGTTAGAAATAAGGACGGTACTAGAATAAATTCAGCTCCCATTTTTTTTGAGTTTTTGTTAAATATTGATTTCAATTGGTTAGACAACACAAATTGAGTGGTGGTTGCAAGTTTTATAAAAAAAGCACCTATTTATCCAAAATCGGGTTTTGATAAAAAACAACCATCTTTATTTTAAAATAATATTAAATTTAATGTAACCACTTTCATACTTAGGTGGTCTATTAGTGTAGTGAACGATTCTACTAAAGAAAAAAACCTTATTAACAACGTAAAACAAGGTAAAACCGATGCCTTTCGGTTACTTGTTGAAAGCTACCAACACCTAGCTTTTACAATAGCGGTTAATATTGTTAAAAATAAGCAAGATGCCGAAGAGGTAGTTCAAGATGCGTTTATTAAAGTGTATTCAAAAATTGAGCAGTTTAAAGAAGAATCTAAGTTTTCGAGTTGGCTTTTTAAAATTGTTTATAACACGGCACTTACTAAGATTAGAAAGAAACAACTGGATTTATTTACGATAGAACCTGATGAATATGGGGTTGAGTACGGTGTAAGTTTGCATAACGGATGGGATGCTTTGGTGCTAAAAGATCAACGTGAATACATAAACCTAGCTATGAATCAATTGGGGGAACAAGATAAATTAGTACTTACTTTATTTTATTTGGCGGATGAAAGCTTGAATGAGATAGCTGAAATTACCAACGAAAAAAAGACGACAGTGAAGGCAAGGTTGCACCGAGCAAGAGCTAAAATATTTAATAACCTCAATAAGTTATTAAAAGACGAATTAACTTTTTTAATTTAGAGGCTGTGGAAAATAATAGAGTAAAAAAAATAGTGAAACAAGGATTATATCAGAAGGCACCTATTGGCATGATGGACAAGGTAATGGCTAATTTGACTATTAACCCTATTCGAAAACTTTCAGTAAAACCAGTTGAGCCTCAACCCTATTTTGCCATTATACTTGCTACGGTAATGATTTTCATATTAGGTGTTGGGCTCTATTTAAAGCCCGAATCACTAGTTTCTTTTTCGATTGATAGAACGATTAACCCTGTATGGGTAGCACCATTTATAGCTACTGCCTGCATCAGTTGGGCATACATTTTGGTAATGAAAATGCAAAACTCTAACATGTAAAAATTTAATTCAGCAACTTAATGTGGCACGTAAAAAAATATTGGTAGAAGAATCTAGTGTCGTGTCAAGCCTCTAGTGTCGGTTAAGTCGAACTTATTTTTAGTCTGG
>CAZGDC010000287.1:0-2540 GCA_964524405.1 uncultured Roseivirgaceae bacterium | reverse complement strand
TTAAAACACTCATAATAAAACAGTTTTTGTAATTAGAAATACAAACTGCAATTGTAATATCAAGGGGATGCACTACTAAAAAGAATTACCTACTAGGTTTCATTTAAAGATTCATCCAATTATTTTAGCATTATGCGAGAAATAATTGAGAAGCATTTTCCTTTTTTTAAAGAGCCTGAACTGGTAGATGCTATCCTAAATGTGGGCAAAGAAGTAATTATTAAAGAAGGTGATTCTATTATTAGAGTAGGTGAATTTATTAAAAGTACGCCATTAATTACCGATGGCTTACTTAAAGTAATTAGGCAAGATGAGGATGGAAAAGAAATTTTGCTCTATTATTTAAACGGAGGAAACACCTGTGTAATGACGGTTACATGCTGTATGCGCCAAGAAAAAAGTAAAATAAAGGCAATAGCCGAAAAAGATTCTCACATTATTCTAATCCCATTTCATTATATGGATGATTGGATGCGAAACTTTAGAACCTGGCGAAACTTTATTTTACAAACCTACTCCGCTCGTTTTGAAGAAATGCTTACCACGCTAGATCAAACAGCGTTTGAAAGCCTCGATACACGGTTAATAAAGTATTTGAATGATAAAAAAACGGTACTAGAAACCAACGAATTTATTATTACCCACCAACAAATTGCAACCGAGCTAAACTCTTCGCGCGAAGCCATTAGTAGGTTATTAAAAAAATTGGAAGGGCTTGGTGTAATTAGACTAGGACGCAATAAAATTAAAATGCTTAAAGATTTTAAGTAATATTGCAGACAAAATACACTTTATTAAACCCAATTATCTAATTTCCCCATTATCTAATTTTTTTTATTAGCCCATGCCAACATTTTTAAAAATAACACTGACTACCCTCGCTTTACTCCTTTTATTATATTTTATTCTAACACCAATAATAGCAAATAAAGTCGATTCAGATTTTAATACCGTTTCCTTAGAAGCTCCTTATACTCCATCTAAAAAAGCATTAGCACTATACAGCAACCTCCCCTTTGTGGCCGATTTGCACAGCGATGTGCTACTTTGGAATAGAGACATTACCAAAAGACATACCCATGGGCACGAAGATATTCCTAGAATGATTGAAGCCAATATGGCTTTACAAGCGTTTACCATTGTAAGCAAAACGCCCAAAAACATGAATTTTAATCATAACGATGATAAAACTGATAATATTACTAGTTTAATGATAGGTACGGGTCGTCCGCCAGCAACATGGTTTAGCCTAAAAGAACGTGCCTTGCAACAATGTAAAGAACTCTATAATTTTAGCAATAAATCGCAAGGTAAGTTAAGAGTAATAACCAACCAACAAGAACTCACGGCTTATATTAAAGATAGAGAAACCAATAAAAACCAAACTGCAGGATACTTAGGGGTTGAAGGCATGCAAATACTAGAAGGAGAATTAGCCAACGTGCAAGTAATGTACGATGCAGGCATTAGAATGATGGCGCCTACCCACTTTTTTGATAATAAAATAGGAGGTTCTGCCCATGGCATGAAAAAAGGTGGATTAACTGAGTTTGGTGCTGAAGTAATAAAAAAAATGGAAGACCTACAAATTATTGTTGACCTTGCCCATGCATCTCCTACCCTAACAACAGATATTATAAACATGGCAACCCGACCACTTTTGGTATCACATATTGGTGTAAAAGGCACCTGCGATAACATTCGTAATTTATCCGATACTCACTTAAAAGGAATTGCAGCCACAGGTGGGCTTATTGGCATTGCCATTTTTGAGCAAGCCGTTTGTGGCACCGATGCTGCTGCCACTGCTAAAGCTATTAAATACGCAGCTGACTTAGTAGGAATTAAACATATTGCCATGGGTACCGATTTTGATGGTGCTGTTCAAACTCATTTTGATGTTACTGGCTTGCCCCTAATTGTAGAAGAACTTTTAAAATTGGGCTATTCTAACTTAGATATTGCTGCCATTATGGGTGGTAATATCAGAGATTTTATGCTAAATAATTTGCCTGAGTAACCTATCTAATTTAAACTTTCAATACATTTATTTTAGTACTATTAACCTGGCGGACGTATTTTAGGATTATCAAATAAATAAAACGTCATTCCTGCGGAGGCAGGAATCTCTAAACCAAGTTTTTTAAAAGATTAAAACCCTAATTAATATTCGCCACTTTAATAACAGTATTATTTTCTACCTTTTTACTGTTCTATTTTAAATAAAAGTAAAAAGGGCTGCTCTTCTGAGTAGCCCTTTAATTATATAAAGTTTTAAAAGATTATTTCTTCTCTTCCTCTTTCTCCTCTTCTACTTCTTCAAACTCAACATCAGAAACATCGTCTATAAATTCACCTAAACCATAACTATAGTTGCAATTATTTGGATTTCACCCCCCCCCCCATTGTATATTTATAAAAGTAAGCGCATTATTAACCCTTTAAATTAAAATTTGTATGAAAAGTAAATTTAAAACTAAGTTTTTATCGGTACTTGTTGCACTTATGTTGGTGTTTAGTACAGCAACGTATGCACAAGC
>CAZGDC010000286.1:0-2542 GCA_964524405.1 uncultured Roseivirgaceae bacterium | reverse complement strand
AAGTTTAACCCGCATCATTTACGTTGCACTGCAAGAATTCGCAATGACGATACTAAAGCAGTGGAATCTTATTTTAATAAATTATAATTTATATCAAATACAAACTCTATGAAAAACACACTAATATACTCGCTTACTATCCTTAGTTTTTTCCTTTTATCATTTACAAAAGGAGGCTACGAAGCAGCCATGGAAAATGCGTTAGCAGAAATGCACAAAGCAAATACTGTTATTGACATTCAAGCAGCGGCCAATAAATTTGAACGCATTGGAGCAGCCGAAAAAAATAAATGGTTGCCATATTATTACTCGGCCTATTGCTATGTAATGATGACCACCCACGAAAAGGACTTAACAAAATGGGATGGCTATTTAGATACGGCTGACAACATACTTGATAAAGCTCAAAAACTTAAAAAGCCCGACATGGTGGAGATATTGGCTTTAAGAGGATTCTCCAATATGATGCGTATTAGTGTTAACCCTTCTGTACGTGGGCAAGAATACTCCATGAAATCGGCTGCATTCTTACAGCAAGCACATTTGTTAGATGATGAAAACCCTAGGGTAAATTTAATGATGGCGCAAATGCTGTATGGAACCGCTCAATTTTTTGGCAAAGGCACGGATGAAGCATGCAAAAAAAACGCAGATGCAATAGCCTTATTTGAGCAAGAAGAATTAGAAGGCAAAGGCATAAATCCTAGTTGGGGTAAGCCACAGGTTGAATCAATGTTGAAAAAATGTAATAAAACAACAAAAGATAATTAGTAATTTAGAGTTACTATGAGTAAACAAAAATTCAAAGATTTAGGCAAAGAGCTACTACTAATTTTATTGCTATCATCCGTTATGGCTTATTTAATGGGGTTGAACTACAGTCAGGAATGGCAGCATATGTGGAATCGGTTTGTAATTACCTACATAATTTGGCTTGTTATGTGGTTTGGCAATACATACGTATCTCATTTTACAGATCGGTTTTATTCGTGGCTAAAAGACCCTGGGAAACGTTTTTTTTTAGGAGTTTTGGCATCAGCCATTTATTCGGTCTTGGCAATTTTAGCTCTAAAAAGAGTTTTTGTTCTAGTTATAGGTATTGATATCACCGATGGCAGCCCTGCAGTATTAATATTTACCGCAGTCATTTCTGTTCTGGTATTAAGTGCTAATTACCTAAAGATGTTTCTGTTTTCTTGGCGTGATTTGGCATTGCAAGAAGAAAAAATGAAGAGTGAATTATTAGCTTCTAATTTTGAAATGCTTAAAAGCCAAGTGAATCCTCATTTTATGTTCAATAGCCTTAACACACTCACTTCTCTTATTTACCAGAACCAAGATTTGGCGGCAAAATATGTTGGGCAACTTTCAAAGGTGTATCGTTCGGTTTTAACCACTCAAAAAGAAGAAGTGATTACAATAGCAGAAGAATTGAAAACACTGGAGTCTTATATTTTTTTACAATCCATTCGATTTGAAAATAAATTTGAAGTTAAAATTGAGATAAGCGATAATACTAAAAAGAAGTACATGCTGCCTCCAATGGTGCTACAAATGCTTATAGAAAACTGCATTAAGCATAACGAAATTACCGAAGATAATCCATTAAAAATAGATGTTTATACAGAGGGAGAGATGATTTGTGTAAGAAACATTATTGTTGAAAAGGAGGTTTTACTAGGAGATAATTCATCTATTGGCTTACAAAACATTAAGGCTCGGTATGAAATGCTCTCTGATATTCCTGTTGAAATAATAAATGACGGCAAACTGTTTACGGTTAAATTACCTTTACTAATAGTAGCATGAGTTTAGTTAAAAAAGTTGTTATTGTAGAAGATGAAAAACCTGCGGCAACACATTTGAAAATGTTGCTAGAAAAGCAAGGAATTACTGTTTTAGCTAGTTTAGATTCGGTAAAAAATACGGCTAAATGGTTGGCAAATAACCCTACCCCTGATTTGCTTTTAATGGATATTCAACTAGGGGATGGCCTCAGCTTTGAAGTATTTGATATTGTTAAGGTAAGTTGCCCGGTAATTTTTATTACGGCTTTTAATCAATATGCCATTGAGGCTTTTAAATTGAATAGTATAGGCTATTTACTAAAGCCAATTGATGAGGAAGAGCTGATTGCAGCTCTAAATAAATATGCTGATATGCATGAAGCTTTCAATTCTGAGAAAGCAATTCATCAAATTGAAGAGGCTAAATCAATGATGCAATCTGATTACAAAACCAGGTTTGTAATTAAAGTAGGTGCTCATTTAAAATCCATTGCCGTATCAGATGTGCTCTATTTTTACAGTCAGGATAAGGCCACTTTTATGAAGACTACGGATGCACGTTCGCATATACTAGATTATACGGTAGAGCAAGTGCAAGCCTTGTTAAACCCCAATCAGTTTTTTAGAATAAGCCGTAAATACTTAGTGCATATAGATGCTATTGAAGACATTGTTTCGTTTACCAATAGTAGGTTATTGCTACAACTAAAGCATAGCAAAGAGCGAGATGCAGTAGTAAGCAGAGAAAAAGTGGC
>CAZGDC010000285.1:0-2553 GCA_964524405.1 uncultured Roseivirgaceae bacterium | reverse complement strand
ACAATTTTACGAATATCAGTTCGGGTTAATGGCCTAAACATAATGGTCTCGTCCACTCGGTTTAAGAACTCTGGCTTTACCGATTTTTTTAATAAATCGAACACCTCCAAACGAGTGGCTTCAATAACCTGCTCTACCTCTTTACCTTCTAAGTTCTCAAATCTATCTTGTATTAAATGTGCCCCAATATTGGTCGTCATAATAATAATGGTGTTTTTAAAATTAGCCACACGCCCTTTGTTATCGGTTAGTCTGCCTTCGTCAAGCACTTGTAATAACACATTAAATGTATCGGGGTGTGCTTTTTCGATTTCATCTAATAGCACTACTGAGTAAGGTTTTCTACGAACAGCTTCTGTTAATTGGCCGCCTTCATCGTAGCCAACGTAGCCTGGAGGTGCACCAATAAGCCGGCTAACGGCATGGCGTTCTTGGTACTCGCTCATATCAATGCGTACCATATTATGGGCATCATTAAATAGATACTCGGCCAATGCTTTTGAAAGCTCGGTTTTGCCCACGCCCGTTGTTCCTAAAAATATAAATGAGCCAATCGGCCTGTTGGGGTCTTGCAAGCCTGCTCTACTTCTACGCACTGCATCGGATAATGCCGCAATGGCTTCTTTTTGTCCTGCCACTCGGCTGCCTAACTCTTCTTCTAAATGGAGCAATTTTTCTCTATCCGATTGCAACATTTTGGTTACTGGTATGCCCGTCCATTTGGCTACCACTTCAGCAATATCGGTGCTATCCACTTCTTCTTTTAGCAATGAGTTTTCCTCATTTTGCACTTTATCTGCTTTGGCTTTTAATTCCTCCAACTTACTTTCGGCCTCTTTGATTTTTCCATAGCGAAGTTCTGCCACTTTAGCTAAATCTCCAGCCCGCTCTGCTTGCTCTGCTTCTTGTTTTAATCCATCAATTATTTCTTTAGTGGTTTGAATGCCCTGAATTGCTTCCTTTTCGTTTTCCCATTTTGCTTTTAGCACATTTTTCTCATCGGTTAATTCGGCAATCACTTTGCTTAGGCTTTTCTCTTTTGCTTTATTTTTCTCTCTTCGAATGGCTTCACGTTCAATTTCTAATTGCATAATTTTTCGTTGCAATTCGTCTAACTCTTCGGGTACAGAATCAATTTCTATTCGCAATTTAGCTGCGGCTTCATCCATTAAGTCAATGGCCTTATCTGGCAGAAATCGATCGGAAATATACCGGCTAGATAATTCAACTGCCGCAATTACCGCATCGTCTTTAATTCGCACACCGTGGTGTAATTCATATTTATCTTTAATCCCCCGTAAAATAGAAATAGCATCTTCTATTTGTGGTTCATCCACAATTACCATTTGAAACCTACGCTCGAGTGCTTTGTCTTTTTCGATATACTTTTGATATTCTTTTAAAGTAGTGGCACCAATGGCATGCAATTCGCCTCTTGCCAATGCAGGCTTTAAAAGATTGGCGGCATCCATGGCCCCTTCGCCACCACCTGCACCAACAAGCGTATGTATTTCATCTATAAAAAGTAAAATCTCACCGTTAGAGTCTGTTACCTCCTTGATTACTGCTTTCAATCGTTCCTCAAACTCTCCTTTATACTTGGCTCCTGCAACTAATAAGCCCATATCCAACGAAATAATCGTCTTAGATTTCAGATTTTCGGGCACATCTCCATCTACAATACGTTGCGCCATGCCTTCGATAATGGCAGTTTTGCCCACCCCTGGCTCGCCTACTAACATGGGGTTATTTTTCGTTCTTCGCGATAAAATTTGAAGCACTCTACGTATCTCCTCATCTCGACCAATTACAGGGTCGATTTTGCCCGCTTTGGCTAACTCATTTAGATTAATAGAGTAACGCTCTAACGAACGGTATTTTCCTTCGGCATTGGCATCGGTTACTTTATTGCCTCCACGCAATTCGTTAATGGCTGCTATCAATGATTTTTTATCATAGCCAACATCTTTTAGTAAGGAGCTTACCTTCTCTTTTCCCAAGAAAAGACCTATTAAGATATGCTCTACTGAAATATATTCATCGCCCATTTCTTTGCCCATGCTTTCTGATTTTTGCAAAACAGTAGCCGAATTGTTTCCCAAATAAGGTTGCTGACCCGATACTTTTGGATAAGAAATTACGATTTCTTCTAATTTGGACTCTAGTTGATTAGCGTTAACATTTAGCTTTTTATTTATAAATGAAATCACATTATCATCGGTAGTAAATAGTGCTTTTAAAATATGGCCTGGCTCTATGGATTGCTGCCCATAGCTGCTGGCTATAGAGGTTGCTTGTTGAAGCACCTCCTGCGATTTGATTGTATATTTATCTAAATTCATAGTTCTGTGTTTTGATAATCTAGCTATCAAAAATTTAGCCTTTTGCTTAAAATCGGAAATTTTGACATATTTTAAGTGAAGATTGCTTTATTTCAAGACATTATGGCTGATAATTAATCGTAAATGGCGATATCGATCATACTATTTAGATATGAGCACGTCTAAATAAATCTCTGGTCTAGCATTATTCTTCACTCCATTTCACTGGCCT
>CAZGDC010000284.1:0-2560 GCA_964524405.1 uncultured Roseivirgaceae bacterium | reverse complement strand
AGCTTGCTGCGGGGTTATTCATTACCCCGACCTTCTAGGCCGGTATTAAGTTCCACTTACTACTACCAATCAATGGGGCTATAATCTTTTAAAAATTTACCACACCAATGCTTACCTGTATTAATACCATCAATTAGCGGATCCATTACACGGGCAGCACCATCCACAATATCTAGTGGAGGTTGAAAATCATGCACTTTTTCTTTTTTGCGAGATAACTCAGCAGGATCTTCATCGGTAACCCAGCCAGTATCCACGGCATTCATATAAATACCATCTTTGGCAAAATCAGAAGCCGAAGTATGCGTCATCATATTAAGAGCAGCCTTTGCCATGTTGGTATGTGGGTGGCGATCTTCTTTATGAAACCGATGGAATTTTCCTTCCATGGCAGATACATTAATAATATGTTTTTTACCCGTATTTTCTTTACGCATTAGATGCGATAATTTATTGCACAAAATAAAAGGAGCTACCGCATTTACTAGCTGAACTTCTACCATTTCAGGAGTTTCAATTTCTCCTAACTTTAACCTCCAACTATTGGTTTTTCGTAAATCAACTTGCTGTAAATCGGCATCTAGTTTTCCTGCCGGAAATACTTCTTTGGTGGGTAGCGAAGCATCAAAACTATAAGGAATTTGCGAAAGTTTAGCCGAAGCTCGTAGCCCAATTCCAGGCTCTGAGCCATGCCATGTAACTGGTAAGGTGCTATTTTTGTTGCTTAAAACACTATCTGATAGATTATTTAACCCAAGTAAACATTTATTATGGTTAGTTAGTAAACGTTGCACCGTAGGAGGGAGGTTGTTTAAAGGAAGATCTTCTGTATCCATTAAATGCTGGTAGAACCCCGCTGGCCTGCGTACCGTTTGGGCAGCATTATTGATGAGAATATCTAAGCGGTTATAGTGCTGTTTAATGTAATTGCAAAATATTTCCACACTCGGAATATGCCTTAAATCTAATCCATGAATGTGTAGCCGTTTACCCCAAATATAAAAGTCTTTTTCGTTGGAAAATCGTTGTGCAGAATCAACAGGAAATCGAGTTGTGGCCACCACGGTTGCACCTGCTCGTAAAAGCATTAAGGTAATATGATAGCCAATTTTTAAACGAGAGCCTGTAATTACTGCAACTTGATCGGTTAAATCAGTTGTTTGAAATCGTTTGGCATAATTAAAATCGCCACAGCTTGGGCACATGGTGTCGTAAAAATGATGTAGTTGGGTATAAACGGATTTGCATACATAACAATTTCGTGGAGATTCCAGTTTTTTTTCGCCATTGCGAGGTGCCTCTAAAAGGAGAGGAGCTTCAAAAACAATGGCTTCTCGTGCACTTCTAATACCTGTTTCTTTACGTGCGTGCTTGTCGCGTTCAATCATTTTACGCTTAGCTGCTTTTTTTGCATCTTTTCTGCGTTGCTGAAATTTAGCTCTATTGGGTCGAGATAATAGCCCTGCCGCCTTCATTAAGTGTATGCGCTGGCTTTCAGGCAGTTCAAATAGCTGACCTGCATTACTATTTAATTGCTCTAAAATAGAAATACATTGTTCAATTTCTTTTGCACTTAATTGCGGGTTGGTCATTTATGGGGTTAAATCTTGCGGAAAATAAAATACGTGCAAAGTTATTAAGAAATAGAGTTCAAGTTCGTGTACGTATGTATAATTATGATAACTTTATCTTGAATTACTCATGCATTTTAGATTGATGCGAATACAAGGCGTTAAAAAACATGTATGAATAGTTTAGGTTATAAAACTACAATTAAATGCAGCATGATATCATCGGAATTATTCCAATTTTTAAAAGATCTTAAACAACATAATACACGAGAGTGGTTTAATGAGCACAAGCCTGTTTTTCAAAAACACCATGCCGAAGTAAAATTGTTTTACCAATCAGTAGAAGAAAAGCTACAGCAAACCGACCAAATAGGGAAGCATAAAGTTTTTCGCATTTATAGAGATGTGCGTTTTTCTAAAGATAAAACCCCGTATAAAACACGGTTTGCAGGGTATTTTATTCGAGCCACACCCGAATTAAGAGGAGGCTATTATTTAAATATCGAACCTGGCAACTGCATTGTAGGGGGTGGTTTTTATGGGCCTGAGCCTCAAGATTTAATGCGTATTCGTAAAGAATTTGAGCAGGATGATGCAGAAATTAGGGCTATTTTAAATAACCCGAAATTTAAATCTATGTTTGGGGAGTTACAAGGTTCATCAGTTAAATCTGCGCCTAGAGGGTTTGATGCTCATCACCCAGCCATAGATTTAATTCGTAAAAAGCAGTTTTATATGCTTCGCAAATTTACAGATAAGCAAGTGCAAAGCCCCAATTTTGTGAATGAAGTAATGGAAACGTACTTAACCATTCGGCCTTACTTTGATTATATGAGCTCGGTTTTAACCACTAACTTGAATGGAGAGAGCCTTATTTAGGGTTGTGAAAAAGAAGCAATCTAATGCGGCATTTCAATGTTATTAACCCAACGGGTATAAGACGAAAAGACATAAGACATAAGACCTTTATTTTCAACAAGTTAAAAATA
>CAZGDC010000283.1:0-2575 GCA_964524405.1 uncultured Roseivirgaceae bacterium | reverse complement strand
ATATATTGGAGATTATTGCTGGAATAATAAAGGACGCATTACTTGCTTCTGCCCAGAAAAAGGCATTTGAAGAGTTAGAAAATATAGTTAAAAAAGCCGCTATATAAGTAAACTATCTAAGATTATGACTGCTACTAGATTAGCAACTATTTTACTGATTATGATCCTTTTCTCTTGCAAAAAAGAAGACAAGGATAAAACGTTTAGAATAGTTCATTTAAAACCTAACAGGGTATATGTAGCAACGGATACCGTAGGGGTTTATGGTTGGTTTTCTAAAAGGAGAAACGATTTTTTTGTGGTACAAAATTATGATATAAATAACGAACAGCACAAAATGAAAATAGACAGCTTTGTTGTTAATTATTTAAAAATAGACAGCTTTTTAATAGCAAACAAAAATGCAAATTGGACATTAACATTTTTTAAATACGGAAATGGTATAGATGAAAACACAAAACATGAATACGGTACAGATTATACCATTCATAATTTATTTTCTTACAAAAAAGAAATAGCTAGTTTTAATTTTAATACTAGAACTGGGTATTCAGATTCAAATTATAAAATCACACCTGAAGAACTAAATACAGAAAAGAGAGAAATTATTTCAGAGTACTACAAAAAATTTGATTCTATTTTAGAATCAAATTTAGACATTACAGGAGAATATGAATTAATTAACGGTAAAATACATCATTTTAGCTCAGATGATTATAACATTTTTAGAGCTGCAATTATTATTAAAAAAATATCTGAAACAGATTTTGGATTTTATGCAGCTAACAAAGTAAAAAACCGTGCGCCTTTAGGTGATTTTGGAGTCATTAGAAAATTCATTGGCAACTATTATAATATAGCAATATGCGATGAAGATTGGGTAGAAGGATATACAAAAGATAATTTCACAAATGGTATCTACCTACATAATCAATTGATTATTGAAAAGAGAGGGGATTCTTTAATAGTTATTAGGTATGGAGGTAATTTTAAAAATTATATACTGTATAAGAAAAAAGAGCCACAACGCAAGTTTAATATTTCCTTAATTAAAACATTAAAATCATCTAAATCAGGATATGATAAATTTATTTTAGAATATGAAAAAGCAAAGAATTTCAATGCGAATAAATTAGAAATACAGTATATTTTTAGAGATAGCGTATATAAAACAAAACACCATCACAAAGAAGATTATGCAAATTTTGAAATATTACATTCTTATCAGAACCCCTATCAAAACGGCAGGTTTGTAAAAGAAGATTCGATTTTTATGGAGCAATTAAACTACCACGAGGCAGAGCCATCGGAGTATTAGTTGGAGTTTGCTTTGCAAACAATCTTGTTTCCGACCCAAAGGGTCGGGGAATTAAACCAAATGGGCTATCGCCCTGCAATTAAAAATTAATAAACAGCAGGCTAAATAATGAAAATCTTAAAACAACTTTTAGGCTACTTAATTTGGATAGCATTAGCCCTTCTATCTGGTATTGGCCATATGCGAATTGTTTTAGGGCCAAGCAACGAATCTCCAACAGGTTTTTTACAAGTGTTTGGTAACATAATTCATGGCTATGCCTTAGTTCATATCGGTTTAAGAATAGGGAGTATTATAGCATTATTATACATTCTTACGGATGTTTTTTACTTAAAAAAGAAACTAAAAAACAATATAAAATCAACCATTATTCGTTTTTTTCTTCTGCTTATCATTGCTGTTGCAGTAGGAGTAACTCATTATATTTTAGAGAAAATAGTTGATGTGATTTAGAAGAAAACACCCTCAAGTTTAATATATAAATGAAAATAACACTTACCATAATAATATGCCTTATACTAAATAACCTTTGTTATTCACAAGTAGATTATAGTAAAGATTGGGCTAATTCTGGTTGGGGATATAGCAGTGTTGAAAATAGCAATAGTGATTCTTCTGAGTTCATAAGAACCGATTTATATAAAGGAACTTTGAACGGAACAATTAAAATATGGCTGTACTTGAAAGAACAAGAACATCCTTGTGGAGGAAATATAACAATTTTAGATGCAATGTATAAATATGATAACCAAGAAAAATGGTTGTTGCTAAATGTTACAACTGACAAAGAAAAAAAGAGATACTGCTTGGTTGAGGATAATTTTACAGGAGTGTTATTTTTAAAACGTAGCGGAGATTTTTTAAATGGAAATTGGATAAGCCCAAATACACAGAAACAATTTAAAATAAAATTGGAAAAAGTAAAATTAGACAAAGCAACTATTGAAAAGTTAGACGAAACTCTATTTGACGATTTAATATATAATAAAAATGATTGTTAAATTATTTAAACCAATAATGGAAAAAACAATGTAATGTGGTTTTTGTGGTAGAAAATACAGACAAAAAAACATCCAAATTAATGAAGGAGGTTTTGGCAGAGATAGCATTAACCCGCATTATTCATGCCCTATTTGTTATAAAAGCTCTAAGTGCAATAAAATCAAGAAAAAGGTTCAGACTTTTTTGACTACGAAGATTATGAAACGCCAAACAAGGTGTAGCGAAAAAATAAGTTTTTAGCCAAAATTGATTTGG
>CAZGDC010000282.1:0-2577 GCA_964524405.1 uncultured Roseivirgaceae bacterium | reverse complement strand
TAAAATAGCCTTTGTCCATCCAGTCTTTATACCATTTATCTTCTACTTCTCTAGGATTATACTTCGTTGACAGCGTCATTTTTCTATGCTAATTTTTTATGGAAATGCAAAAATAACAAAGTGTTAGTAAGCGTACACTTTTAAAGATTAAAATTTGGGTTTGGATTTGGTCGCCTGAATATTCCATTCAACGTGTTTATTATGTTATTCAAAGAATATATATTGTTTTATAGCGTTAGTTTTTACAACTTGTAGCCAACTGCAAAAAACATAAACAAGAAACCATCTACATGAACAAACTACTTATTGGATTTCTATTGGCACCCTGGCTTTGCTATGGGCAAAATTTAACACTTACAGGCACCATTACCGATGCAAAAAATGGCACACTACTGCCTTATGCCTATGTGCAAATTAAAGGAAAAGCCTTAGGCACAGTTACCAATAGCGAAGGCTATTTTAAGCTTACCGTTCCAAAAACCTTGCAAAATGAAATGCTCGTATTTTCTTATGTGGGCTACATTAGCCAAGAAACAAGAGCTAGTAAACTCTCCTCTCCTGTAACCATAAAGCTAAAACCCGATACCAAAATATTGGATGTAGTGGTAATTGAGCCTAAAAAAATGATTGGGCCAAAAGCACTGCTACGAAAAGTAATTAAAAACATCCCTAACAACTACGAACAAGATACGGTGCTTGCTAATGGATACTACCGTGAGCTACTAAAAGAAAATGGGGTGTATATTAAATATGCCGATGCGGTGGTGCAATTCAATGTACTCCCCTACCAAGGCGAACGATTTAAACGGAAAGAGTTTGACCGAGGTGGAAATAATATTATGACCACGGGGTATTCTTCCTATTATGGAGGAGATAGGCTTCATCGCTACCATTTTTCTAATAGTACTTTAAAAAAAGAAGATGCTAAAATTATCGATTCACGATCCAGTGATAACCTAACCACAGAGCGGATGGATGCCAATATTGAAGGAGGGCCCTTAAACCTGATTGGCAGAGATCGGATGAAATATTTAGAGGAATTTATGCGATTGGGCAAAAAGGATAAATTTATTTATACCGTTACAGAACAAGAAACTTCCACTAATGATTGGGAATATGTGCTAACCTTTAAATCGAAATACGATAAGGCATATATTGAAAAGAAAACGAAGAAAAAGAAACCGAGATTATGGATGAATAGCAAATATTTTTTAGAAGGTAAAATGCATATAAATCAAGAGGACTATGCTGTGACTAATATAAATTTTAATGTGCCTAGCCATCTTAAAAAATATATATGTGGCTACGACACAATGGCCATTAAACATTTCGATTATAAAATAAACCTTGGTTATGAAAAATTTAACAACAAATACAACTTAGCGTATGTGCGAATGGAAGATGAGTTTATTTTTGTTGATACCATAGAAAACGAAACCACACCTTATGCTGCGATAGCAGAACTTTTTATAGAAAACAATCTTCCAAAACGGTCAACCTCATTCCCCAAAGATAGCCTATTTTCAAATTCAGATTTTAATCATTTATATGATTTACCCTTAGCCTATAACGCTAGGTTTTGGGACAACTATATGAAAAACCATCCTCAATACAATATCGCAAAAGAGGTAAGGGCGGAAATGGAGATAAACAAACCACTGGAAAAACAATTTGCAAATAAGCATAAAAAGGACACAACACTCCTCCCTCCAGTGGCTAAAACCATCCCTCATAAGTACACCATTCATGGTAAAACTTACACCGATGATTATGCATGGCTTAAAGACACTTCTGCTCCTTTATATAACAAAGAAGTGATGAAATATATTGATGCTGAAAATAATTATGCCCGCAACTATTTTATACCCTTACGAAAACAAGAACGGGTTTTATACCGTGGTATGCTCAACTATATCGAAAAAGAATACACTTCGTTACCCGCTCAAATAAGAGGTTTTAAATACTATACAGAATACGGGTATGAGGAAGAATACCCTGTTTACCTACGGACAAATTTGGATAGCACTAAACGTGAAATATTAATTGATACAAGAGTGCTAGCAAAAAAATACGACTACTACTCAGCTGGATTTCCAAGTCCGAGCCCAAATGATAACTTGATTGCATTTTTCGAAAACACCACAGGGAGCAGCAAAGTAACTATTAAATTTAAAGACCTGCTATCGGGCCAAATGTTGCAAGACTCCATTATAAATGGATCTGATTTTCAGTGGATAGATAATAACTCTATTATTTATACACTGCAAGAAAAGAAAACGAATCGGTCGTATATGGCAAAAATCCATATTTTAAATACCCCACAAAAAGAAGACAAGATACTATTTGTTGAAAATGACCCAAAATTTGGCATTTCTGTCTATAAAAACAAAGCAAAAAATATGCTCTTCTTATCATCTTCAAGTTCAACCACTTCAGAAACCTATTATTTTAGAATTAATGAAAAAATTCCGACCTTAAAAATACTATATCCAAGAGTGCAAGGAATACGGTACACAACTGAACAAGCAGAAAACCAATTTTATATTACTACCAATGAACATGCCAAAAACTACAAAG
>CAZGDC010000281.1:0-2580 GCA_964524405.1 uncultured Roseivirgaceae bacterium | reverse complement strand
TTGAAAATAAGCTATTTATAAACATATATTAATTTTATGGTGAATAATGCGGGTTAGTATGATATTATCTTCCACATAAGCATTAGCGAAGCCTAAAAATACTAATTTTGCATTAACCTATTAAATAGAGTAGCCTCTTTCTATTGCGTAAAATTTGAACTATTTTTTTAAATTATTATTGAATAAAAAAACACATTGTCATTCAATCCCCTCTCCATTAACCTACCTGTTAAGGAAATAATACCTCAGGTACTAAATCACCTTGCAGAAGAAAACACCTTAATTGTAAATGCTCCTGCTGGTGCTGGCAAAAGCACACTTTTGCCTTTGGCTTTTTTAGATGAGCCATGGCTTGCAGATAAAAAGATTTTAATGCTAGAGCCTAGAAGGTTAGCAGCCAAGGCAATTGCCCAACGGATGGCTTATTTTTTAGATGAGCCCGTGGGCGAAACCATTGGGTATCGCATTCGTTTCGAAAATAGAACTTCGGCCAATACACGCATTGAAGTACTAACTGAAGGCATTCTAACGCGTATGCTGCAAAGCGATAATGAGCTAAAGAATGTTGCAATGGTTATTTTTGACGAGTTTCATGAACGCAGCATTCATGCCGATGTGGCATTGGCTCTTTGTCGTGAATCGCAGCAAGTACTTCGGCCTGATTTAAAGCTGCTTATTATGTCAGCCACATTAAATATGCCGCAATTAACACGTTTATTAGGTAGCAAAGCTGTTGTGAGTAAAGGCCGCTTATTTCCTGTTGAAATAAATTATGTAGGCGATACCGACATAATGACCTTGCCTGAACAATGCTCGCGAGTGGTAATAAAAGCAGTAAATACTAATAAAGGAGATGTTTTGGTGTTTCTGCCTGGGCAAGGTGAGATTATACGAACACAGAAATTGCTTCAACAAAAATTAAATGGGTTTGCCATTATGCCTTTATATGGTTCGTTGCCGATGAACCGACAACAAGCAGCCATTTTTCCTCATAAAGAGGGCAAACGAAAAATAGTATTAGCCACCTCTATTGCCGAAACTAGTTTAACTATCGAAGGCATTACGATGGTGGTTGATTCGGGTTTTGGAAGAACCTCTAAATTTGACCCTAAATCTGGCCTTTCTAGGCTAACAACCACACAAATTAGTAAAGACTCGGCCGATCAGCGAGCTGGTAGAGCAGGACGGTTAAGTCCTGGTGTTTGTTATCGAATGTGGTCAAAAACCACACATTCGCAATTAACAGAGCATTTAACTCCACAAATTATCGAGTCTGATTTAGCCTCATTATTGCTAGATATGGCTAAATGGGGCGTCATCGACATTAATCAACTTACTTGGCTAACTCCACCACCCAATGGTGCCGTTATGCAAGCCAGTGATACATTACACGAACTTAATGCATTAGAAAATGGAAAAATAACACCACACGGTATCAAAATGCTTAATTTACCTTGTCATCCAAGAATTGCACATATGCTTTTAATGGCTGATATTGATGATAATATAGCACTGGCAGCAGATACTGCCGCATTTTTAGAAGAACGAGACCCATTAGGTAGAGAAGCAGGTATCGATATTAATACGCGCATAGAAGCCTTGAGAAGATACCGCGACCAAAAACAATCTGGTGGCAGAATGGCACGTATCAATAAAGTGGCACAATCTTACTTAAAGTTATTCGATTTAACAGAAGACAATAGCCCTATAGATCCATTTGAAACGGGCGTGCTACTCACATTTGCCTACCCCGAACGCATTGCCCATGCACGACCAGGCAATAATGCACAATTTCAGCTTTCTAATGGAAAAATAGCCGCTGCAGGGCATAAAGATGATTTAGCTCACGAAGCATGGTTGGCCATTGCACATATGGATGCCCGCGATGGACTGGGTAAAATATTTATGGCTTCGCCACTAAACCCAAAAGACTTGGCTCCACTTCTTAAATCGCAAGAAGTTATTAAATGGGATACCGAGGATGGAGGTCTTATTGCAACGCAAGATTTACGAATTGGCAATATTGTGTTGCAATCAACCCCCTTACCCAAACCAGCTGAAGAGCATAGAGTAAAAGCAATAAGTGATGCCATAAAAAAAGAAGGCAAACAATTATTAGATTTTAATGAGCAAGTAATTCAGTGGCAGAACCGTGTACTAAGTCTTAAAAAATGGAACCCTAGTGCGGGTTGGCCCGATGTGAGCACTTCCACACTTTTAATTACTAATAAGGAGTGGCTGAGCCCTTATTTAACCGATATTAAAAAGCCAATTCAATTAAAGAGGATTGAATTAACAACCGTTCTTCAACATCATTTAAGCTTTGAATTGCAAGAAAAACTTAATCGTTTAGCTCCCTCTAAACTAAAAGTGCCTAGTGGCTCTTACATACCTATCAATTATCGGCCTGATGGTATGCCTCCTGTATTGGCTGTACGAATTCAAGAAGTGTTTGGCTTGGCCGAAACGCCAAAAGTAAACGATGGAAAAGTAAAGGTTCTACTCCATTTATTATCTCCAGGTTTTAAACCTGTGCAAATTACAGATGATCTTAAAAGCTTTTGGGCAACTACTTACTTT
>CAZGDC010000280.1:0-2589 GCA_964524405.1 uncultured Roseivirgaceae bacterium | reverse complement strand
GTTAATCCTTTAATTTCTCCTTGGTACTTTTCGGTTATAATGCCAAATTTATTTAAAAATTCTACGCCTTCATCAATGGGTAATCCTTTATATTCGGCATACGATTTAAGGTAAATAACTTTTTCAATGCCCATTGAATAGATAATACGCGAACAGGCCAAACAAGGCGACAATGTAACATAAAGTGTTGAACCACTAACAGTTGCGTTATTTTTTACCGCGTATAAAATCGCATTTTGCTCCGCATGAATGGCTAAAGAGCAACTCCCTTTAGAGTCGAGTGCACAACCTGTTTCTGGAAACTCCTCATCGCAATTGTGCGTGCCAGCAGGAGGCCCATTATAACCAATAGAAATGATGCGTGTATCTTTGGTTAAAACTGCCCCAACGTGCCTTTTAATACAGTGCGATTTTTTTGCCAAATTGGAAGCCAGTTCCATGTATATATCGTCAAATGCAAGTTTACTCATCTCCCTTTTACTAATAAAATTTAGTTAATACTTAATTGAGAGCTCAAATTTGCGCATTTTTATCTTTATATTCGAGCTAATATATGGAAAAACGTTATAAATCTTTAAAGGAATTTTACCCATTCTACCTTACCGAGCACTTGAATCCCGTGAGTAGAATCTTGCACTTTGTTGGCACTCTTACCTTATTATTGGTTTTTGTTTGGACAATTGCTACCCAAACATGGGCAGCTTTGTGGGCAATTCCTTTTATCGGCTATGGCTTTGCTTGGGCTGGGCATTTCTTTTTTGAAAAAAACAAACCAGCCACTTTTCAATACCCCTTATATAGCCTCGCTTCAGATTTTATTATGTTTAAAGATTTATTAATAGGGAAACAACATTTTTTAATTAAGAAAGATAACTAATTTTTTTGCAAAGTGATAAGAGACTTAAATTCAGCGATGAAAATTTTTAAATTTTTTGGCATTGCAATCCTCTTGCTTGGAGTTGCTATCTACGCTTCTTCCGACTATTTTATTGAGAAAAAATTAAGAACTGAACTTTCAAAAATAATTAATTCCGACTCATTAGGGTATTATAATTACAGCATTAAAAAACTAGATCTAAGTATAATTACAGGTTCTATTACTATTAAAGGAGTAAAAATAGAACCTACACAAATCGCCATAGATAGTTTAAAAAAGAGCAGCAATAATGTGCGTGTACTCGTTTCCTTTTCGTGTGATATAATAAAGATGAAGGGGTTTGAAATTAAACATTTTTTAAAAACACAAGAACTTATCATTAATGAATTTATTATTGAACGCCCATTATTAGACTATTCGTTTAATAAAAAGAAAAAAAGCAACTCAACAACGTTGGCATTAAGCAATTTATTATCCGATTCGTTTAAAAAAGCAACGCTAAAAAAATTTATTATCGATAGAGCTAAAATAACGATTAAGGATATTGATAAAATAAAACCTCTAGTACAATTAGAAAATTTTACTTTTAAGCTTACAAACGCAGTAGTTGACTCCACAACAATTCATCATTTCTCACCATTTAATTACGACAATATCGAGTTTTCTGCAAACAGCCTTTCCATAAATATTCATGATGATTTTGACCTAACAACAGGTATTATGAGTTTTAATGCACTAAAAAACACGACAACCCTTACCAATTTTACGCTTAAACCTAACTACTCACAAAAACAGTTCTCATCTAAATACCCCGTGCAAAAACAATGGGTAGCAATAGAACTTGATACGCTTAAAATCATGAATGTTCATTTTGAAAAACTCATACAGCATGGGGTTTTCGAAATTGACAAAATCACACTCACCAATGCTAATATTGGCTTATATAAAGATAAATCGAAACCAGCACCTCCTTTTAAAAAACAACTTTTACCAGCAAGTGCTTTAAGGCTAATGAAAATTAAATTAGCCATTGATACCATTGAAGTAAAGAGAAGTCGAATTGTTATTAATGAAAAGAGTAAACGAAGTGGGCAAGTAAGCTACCTTAGTTTTGAAGATTTAAATGCGCAAATGTATGGGTTTTCTAATGATTCCACTCGGCTAATCTCCAACAAATATTTACGCTTATATGCACAAACTAAAATAATGAATGCCGCCCAAGTTAATTTGGAAGCAAAATTTGACTTATTAAGCAAAACAGATTATCATACCGCAAAGGCTACAATAGGAGGTTGCGATATGACTGTATTTAATAAAGTATTAGAGCCTATGATGTTAGTGGTGGTAAAATCTGGTAATTTAAAATCTTTAAATTACCAGTACACCGCTAACGATATAGAAGCAAATGGCATCCTCGATTTTGAATATGATAATGTTAAATTAGAAATTTTAAATAAGGAGGAGCAGACAAAAAAACAAGGCTTTTTAAGCCTTGCAGCTAACACCGTTATAAAATCTGAAAATTTAAAAGCCAATCCCAAAAATTACACTCAAGGAGTAATAAAAGCAACAAGAGAACAGCACAAAAGTATATTCCCTTATTTTTGGTACACCGTGCAAAGTGGCATTATATATACCATGGCGCCTGCCCTTTCAGATGTTAAAAGAGAAGAAAAACAAGCCAATAAAAAAGGTTGGTTTAAGAAAAAATA
>CAZGDC010000279.1:0-2615 GCA_964524405.1 uncultured Roseivirgaceae bacterium | reverse complement strand
ATGGAATAATAACGGTAATCCATTAATGCAAAAAGATAGAGGGGAAGGCATAGCCAAGGCCACAACCTATAGGGGTAATATATATCCACGTGGAATGGATAAACCTAACATTGGGTTTTACCAAGGAGAAATTAAGTCTAAAGGAAAACAACCCAAAGGATATCCGACACAAAAATTTATAGGCAATGTAAGGATTGAAAGCAAAAGACCTTCAAAATTACAAGGGGGCGATTACGGAAAAGTTACTAAAATAGCTGGAATTAAGTTCGGCACAAGTGCAGGATTGATGCAGCCTAGTACAATAAAAAAGAATAAAACAGACACTAATGTCATTACGGCTCGTATCAAAGAAAGAAAAAAAGCTTCTTCGCAAGGTACAACCTTAGGTAAAAAAACAACTTTATCATTTATCACAATAGGAAATCCTAATTTTGGAGGATTAGTTTATGAACGAAAAAGATTAAAAATCAACAATAAATTACCAGATAATCTAAATCGACATCAAAAAAGAAGAGTGAAAGCTGCCCCTGGCATGTTAAGAGGCACCGACTGGGCATTGAGTTTTTGGGAATTTGGTAACCCAAGCCAAATGGGCTTTAAAAAGCAGCATACAAAGGCAAAAGGCAACATGCATCCAAGTGCTTCGTTTAGCCATAATAGTCATAACTCAGTAGCTGAAAAAGAAAAACTGATAAGTTTTAGATTAATGTGGGCTAAAATATTTAAAAAGAACTCGGCTACACCAAAGCCCGATAAAGAGTATTCTCATAAACTAAAATATGATAAAGATGAACGGTCTATTTGGGAAACAGAAGAGAGGGAAGATTGGTATAATAATTAATTATTGTGCTACTGCTAACCATTATTAGTAATTTTACGTTTTAATTCTAGTTTCAGCAAAAAAATTGAAAAAAATCAAATACATATTATTAATGCTACTTTTAAGCACCTCTGTGGTTGCTCAAAATAGTAATAGTGATTATACAATTGAAAATACATGGGGCATAACAAAAAACACAATGAGTGGCTTAATTGCAGGCATTGTGTTAAAAAGGAGTGTTAAAAACACTTCGGGTAGTTTTACAACCTATGGAGTTGAGCTTATTAATTATAAACACCCCGCACAATTAAGATGGATTGCAGGCACAGGAAATTCATTTGCTTTAGGAAAAATAAATCACTTTTTCTCAATTCGTGGTCAATATGGAAGAGATTATATCCTTTTTAAGAAGTCCCCTCAACAAGGCGTTCAGATTAGTTTAAATTTAGCTATTGGTCCCTCCATTGGTTTAGAGGCTCCATATTATATTGAGTATGGCCAATTAAGAGTTCCCTATAACCCTAGTCAACATTCTTCTGGAAATATTACAGGAAAGGGGTTTATTTTTCAAGGTCTTTTTCAATCTAATATTGTGATTGGAGTTAATGTAAAAACTTCTCTCAGCTTTGAGTTTGGTTCTCAAAAATCAAGCATATCTGGTTTTGAGGCTGGATTTTTATTAGATGGATATGCACGTAAAATTCAGATGATGGATACCCCAGATAATTATGCAGTATGGCCTATGGCTTTTATTGCTATTTTTTATGGGTCAAGAAAGTAGCTTTCATTAGCTTCTTGCTATTTTTGCAAACTTATTAATTGCATTTCTATGAATACTACAATTCCAAAATCTCCAAAGAGGAAAAAAAAGCCTGACTGGCTTAGAGTAAAGTTGCCTGTAGGTAAAGAGTATGCTGAGGTTAGAAAATTAGTTGATAAGTATAAATTAAATACAATATGCGAAAGCGGCAATTGTCCTAATATGGGCGAGTGTTGGGGAGCAGGCACTGCCACCTTTATGATTTTAGGTAATGTTTGTACTCGAAGTTGCACCTTTTGTGCAGTAGCAACAGGCCGTCCACCAGAATACGATGTGGATGAACCTAAAAGAGTTGCCGAGGCTATTCATAATATGAAAGTGAGGCATGCAGTAATTACATCAGTTAATAGAGACGAACTAAGAGATAAAGGAGCAGAAATCTGGTATCAAACCGTTGTAGAAACAAAAAAACTAAGCCCTGAAATTACTATTGAAACCTTAATCCCCGATGTAAAAACTAAATGGGAGGCTCTTTATCGTATGATTGAAGGAGGGCAAGAAGTAATATCTCATAATGTAGAAACCGTAAAAGAACTATATCGAAGAGTTCGCCCTCAAGCCAAATACGATCGAAGCATGGAGCAGCTTAAACGTATCCACGATGTGGGAAGAAGAACAAAGTCAGGTATTATGCTAGGGTTAGGTGAAACAGACGATCAAGTTTTTGAAGCAATGGACGACTATGCAAAAGTTGGACTAAACATTTTAACTTTAGGTCAGTACCTGCAGCCAACAAAAATGCACATCGAAGTGGCAGAGTTTGTACACCCTGATAAATTTGCAATGTTTAAAGAAGAAGGATTAAAAAGAGGTATAACCTATGTTGAATCATCTCCATTAGTACGATCAAGCTATCATGCAGAGCGCCATGTTAATGTGCCCATAAAGTAATTGGCTGACTAGTAAACATTTGCAAACCGTGCCCAAATAAATCAATTACTTTTGGTTAAAAACATTGCAAATTAGTAAAGGAGT
>CAZGDC010000278.1:0-2649 GCA_964524405.1 uncultured Roseivirgaceae bacterium | reverse complement strand
TTCCTGACGGCCCATTGGCCGAAAAATGGACAAGACATAAATTCAATAGTAAGCTGGTAAATCCTGCTAATAAAAGAAAGTATGATATTATCGTAGTTGGCACAGGGTTAGGAGGAGCATCAGCAGCCGCCTCTTTAGCTGAGTTGGGCTATAATGTAAAAAACTTTTGCTATCAAGATAGCCCCCGTAGAGCCCATAGTATTGCTGCACAAGGTGGCATTAACGCTGCCAAAAACTATCAAAACGATGGAGATAGCGTATTTAGATTATTCTACGATACCATTAAAGGAGGCGATTACCGATCCAGAGAAGCCAATGTGTATAGGCTTGCTGAAGTTAGTAACGAAATAATTGACCAATGCGTAGCTCAAGGCGTACCTTTTGCACGTGAATACGGTGGATTATTAGACAACCGATCGTTTGGTGGTGCGCAAGTATCGCGTACTTTTTATGCGCGTGGCCAAACAGGGCAACAGTTATTATTGGGTGCTTACAGTGCTTTAAGCCGCCAAATTTCAAAAGGTAAAGTTGAGCTGTTCGACCGCACCGAAATGTTAGATTTAGTAATGACCGATGGTAAGGCAAGTGGTATTATTACCCGAAATTTAATCACTGGAAAAATTGAGTCGCACGCTGCTAATGCTGTGGTTTTAGCCACAGGTGGTTATGGTAATGTATTTTTTCTTTCTACCAATGCCATGGGTTCTAACGCAACCGCAGCGTGGAGGGCTCATAAAAAAGGAGCAAACTTTGCTAATCCTAGTTTTACACAAATCCACCCTACCTGTATTCCTGTTTCAGGCGATCACCAATCTAAGCTTACCCTTATGTCGGAAAGTTTGCGAAATGATGGGCGGATTTGGGTGCCTAAAAAAGCAATTCCAGGCCTAACCGCTGCCGATGCCGTTAAACTACCCGAAGAGGAACGAGATTATTATTTAGAACGTAGATACCCCTCATTTGGCAATTTAGTACCAAGAGATGTGGCTTCGAGAAACGCCAAAATGGTATGCGATGAAGGCCGTGGCGTTGGCTCAACAGGCCAAGCCGTATTTTTAGATTTTTCCGATGCCATCAACCGATTAGGAAAGGATGCCATTGTTGAAAAATATGGAAATTTGTTTGATATGTATCAGCAAATTCAAGGCGACAACCCCTATAACGTACCCATGATGATTTACCCTGCGGTGCATTATACCATGGGTGGTTTATGGGTTGATTATAACCTTATGACTAACATTCCAGGCTTGTATGCCATTGGCGAATGCAATTTTTCAGACCACGGAGCTAACCGTTTAGGAGCAAGTGCTTTAATGCAAGGCTTAGCCGATGGCTATTTTGTATTGCCTTACACCATTGGCGATTACCTTGCCACTACTGGCCATGAACGAGCGAACACAGAATCTGCTGCGTTTAAAGAGGCTGAAAAAGCTGTTAAAGAAAAAAATAATAAACTCTTATCTATCAACGGTACTAAAACGGTAGATGATTTTCATAAAGAACTCGGTCATGTAATGTGGAATAATGTAGGAATGGCTCGAACAGAAGAAAGTTTAACAGAAGCAAAAACTAAAATTAGAGCCATACGTGAGGAGTTTTGGAAAAATGTAAAAGTAGTAGGCTCCCACGATGAAATGAATATGTCGTTAGAAAAAGCCAATCGAGTAGCCGATTTTTTAGAACTAGCCGAATTAATGGTCGATGATGCGCAAAATCGTAGAGAATCGTGTGGTGGTCACTTTAGAGAAGAATCTCAAACCGAAGATGGAGAAGCACTAAGAATGGACGAAGAATATTCGTATGTAGCTGCGTGGCAGTATAATGGAGAAGGGAAAGATGAAATTTTAAATAAAGAAGACCTTATTTTTGAAAATGTTAAACTAACCCAGCGTAGTTATAAATAATTAATTGTAAATAGTTAATTGAAAATAATTAATAAGGATTTTAATCTTATGTCTAATATCTAAAAATCTAAAGTCTTAAAAATGAATCATAAATTACATATATGGCGACAAAAAAATGCCAGCGACAAGGGGAAATTTTACACCTACGAAGTTTCTGGTGTTTCTCCCGATCAGTCGTTTTTAGAAATGATAGATGTGCTAAACGATGATTTAACACGTAAAGGAGAAGACCCCGTTCATTTTGACCACGACTGTAGAGAAGGCATTTGTGGTGCGTGTAGTATGGTTATTAATGGGCACGCCCACGGACCCAAAGGATTAATTACAACTTGCCAGTTGCATATGCGTAGCTTTTCTGATGGCGAAGAAATTACCATTGAGCCTTGGAGAGCTAAATCTTTCCCTGTAATTAAAGATTTAGTGGTGGATAGAACCCCAATGGATCGGATTATACAAGCAGGCGGTTACGTAAGCGTAAATACGGGCGGAACACCCGATGCCAATGAGATTCCAATTCCTAAGCATATTGCAGATACCGCCATGGATGCAGCACAATGTATTGGGTGCGGTGCTTGCGTAGCTACTTGCAAAAATGCTTCGGCTATGTTATTTACAGCCGCAAAAATTTCTCAACTGGCTTTATTGCCTCAAGGCAATGCCGAACGAGCCAGCCGTGCAGAAAGAATGATTGCTGTAATGGAAGAAGAAGGATTTGGTGGATGTACCAATACAGGCGCCTGCGAAG
>CAZGDC010000277.1:0-2694 GCA_964524405.1 uncultured Roseivirgaceae bacterium | reverse complement strand
ATGGTATAACAGGTTTATTTTATACGCAATCTGCGAAAAGGTTCTCGCCCAACACCTTTAATAGTTATTTCTTTTTTATTCAAGGTAACAATCGCATAAGCGGTATCTTCTTTACTTCGCACCATTCCTTGAAAAGTAATATAGTGAATGCCTTGGTGCTCCACATAATTACCTGGGTGGTGATGCCCATTAAAATAAGCTTTAACACATTGATATTTTTCTAATAATGCTACTACCTCCTCATCGTTCCATAAGTTAAGTGCTGCTTTGGGTAATACAGGAAAATGACCAAGCACAACTACTTTTAGCTTGTTTTTATCTGCTTTTTTAAGTTGGTTTTCGAGCCAATCTAATTGTGCTGCCCCTATTGCTCCGTTCCAAGGTTTGGCTTGTGGCCTGCCTTGTTTTGCGAAATACTGCATTTGTTGGTTGGCAAATTTTATTTTACTTGAATCGCTAGAACGATAAGTACTAATATCGGTGCCATCTAATACAATAAAAAGCCAATTTTTTTTGCGAACCGTGTAATAAGCATGAGTTAAATTTAACATGGGTAGTACCTCCTCTTTTAAGCTATCTGCCACCGAAAACTCGTGGTTACCCAATACAAAATAATGAGGCATTTTTAGCTCACTTATTATTGGTTTTACCACCGCATAACTTTCAAAATCTCGATCAATAAAATCGCCTAAATGAAACACTACATCTACTTTATTGGCATTAAAGTTATCAACCGCCACTTGCAATCGAGGTGCGCCTTGGCGGTAACTATTATTCCATTCTTTATTAAATTCGCAATTGCAGTACTGGCAATCGGCAATGATGCCAATTTTTAAAGATTGGGCTTGTGTAATGCTAGTGGTAAATAGTAGTAAAAGGAAGTAAATAACTCTCATTTTAGTCTTTAATATACATCATCTATTCTTCACAAAAAGAACCTTTTGCAATCCAAAGCTCCTTAAATTCAAACGAAATAGCACCTAAATTGGCCGCTTCACTTGATTTTATTTTATTCGTGCTAAAAGCCTCTTTTAATACCAAAACACCCCCTTCGTTGCTAGCAAAATAGCCCGCCATTAGTAAGTTTCCTCCTGCTTTTAAATCAGAGACTAGTTTTTTCATCGATACTTCTTTGGCTTCATTTACATTCGATTTATAATTGGCAATTTCATTGCTAGGAGAGTATCGAACAAAAGAATACTTTATCATTTCATAACCTGCACCTACCACACAAGAGCCTCCCTCCGTGGTGGTAAATGGATACATCTCTATTAGCCATCGGTTGGCTTTTACAGCGGCATCGGTTTGTAGCCATTTATGCACCGAATCCACAGAGGCGGTGTTCATTACAAATACACCTCCACCACCCTCAAATGGGCCTGCATTTATTAGTTTTCCTTGGATTCCTAGATTTGCTATATTTTTAAAATGACCTTTCATTAAAATATCCACAGAATCTTGCGAAATAATGGGTTTGTTAGGGTTTACATGTAAAAACACAAATACTCGATCAAACACTTGAGCCGATAATTGCCCAAACGAAAGCATTACGAATACGGTTACTAGCAGTACGTTCTTCATTCTTTTTTAGTTAACTTTTATTAATACCTTAAATCCGCAAGGGAAATCTATTGCAAGCCTTAATATACGATCATTCAGTCATTTGCTCGGCATTTGGTACTCACCAATATTCAACATTGTTTCCGTTTCAAATACCTGTGCGAATGCCTGACTAACAGCATTTTAAGGCTTTCATTACGAAGTGCCTTGCGGATTTAAGGTAATACTTCAACAAGTTTCATTATATCGGCTTCGGTGTTATACACATTTGGCGATACCCGAATGGAGTTTCCTCTAACAGAAACAAAAATATGATATTTTTCAAGTTCTAGCTTAATACTATCTGCCTGCATTCCTTCTTTTCGAATTCCAAATAAATGCGACCCTCTAAAAGCGACATCTTCTACCCAATACTCATTCGATTTTAAAAGTTCCAACGGTTTTTGAGTAATGGATTTACAATAGTTTTGAATGTTTTCAACACCCCATTTATTAAGTTGCCTCAGTGCTTCTAACATCATTGGTATAAGTATAAAATTACTTTGTTCACCTACCGAATAACGCATTGCTCCTTGCTGGTAATCATCTTTATAATTTACTAGCTCAGCAAAATTTTCACTGCCCGTTCTATTAATCCAGTTTTGCTCAATGGGTTTGCCGTTATCAAATACCGAACCATAATACGCTACACCAATGCCATAAGGCCCCATTAGCCACTTATAGCCCGCACAAATAAGTGCATCGGGTTCTATTTCTTGCACATCAAAAGGCAGTGCCCCAACTGATTGTGTACCATCAATAATTAATAATGCACCTACTTCTTTGGTACGTTTTCTAATTGTTTTCAGGTCAAATAAAGTGCCATCTGCCCAATGTACATGCGAAATGGCTACAATTCCTGTTTTTTTATTAATGGCAGCAAGTATTTTTTTATTCCAAACCTGTCCTCTATTTTTTAGGGTTGTGGGAGGATTAACAGTGATAAGTTTCGCCTGTTGTGTTTCTACTAGCTCCATCCACGGATATACATTGCTAGGGAATTGTTCGCCCATAATTACAATCTCTTTATTACGAACATCTACATTTTTAGCCACATTAGCTAAGCCATAAGAAACCGAAGGAATAATAGCTATT
>CAZGDC010000276.1:0-2705 GCA_964524405.1 uncultured Roseivirgaceae bacterium | reverse complement strand
GAATTACCATCTTAATTTTGAGATGTGATAATGATTCAATCTAATACGGCATTTAAAGTTAATAGGTACCTAGGCAGGAACCAATTCTAATCCCATTAACTCCATTTTTAATTCTTCAATATCTTGCTTAATTTTTTGAGCAGATTTTTCGGCTTTATGCTTCATTTTTTCCGCCAAATTTTGGTAGTAATCAACACCATCCATTAAATTTTGTTGAAAATCAGCCAATTTTTTTAGTTGCCTATCAGTAGTTGATTCTGTAATATCATCCATTTTTTCTTTTAAATGTTTAATATACATGCTCAGCTCTTTTATAAACATATTTGGGCGGTGTGCACTTATAGATACTTTTGCATTGCCATATACATGACCTACCATTTGCTGTAACGAAACAATGCTTGAGAAATAGGCTAAGTTGGGCCCTGGGCATATAGATACCCCTTCTCCTTTTACATCAAAATTAGCCACCTTCATGGCTGAAGTGCCAAGCCCAACGCAAATACAAGACTTGTCAAGTATTTTAAATAGTTTGGATTCTCTTTCCGTGCTATTTAAATCATCTTGTGCATCAAGTTCTTTTAGCTTAATACGTTGGTATTGGCGCGAGGCTGTGCAAATAGATCGATTTGAGAATTCTTTATTTGAAACTAAAAATTGCTTAGGACAAGAACTGCCAGGCCGGCCATTTTCAATTTTGGTATTCTTTATAACATCTTGTGTATTGCCTCGTAGCGAATTAAAAGGAACTCCTAAAGGAGAAATGCCGCTTAGAAATAAATCTTCTTCCTTGGCCTTTGCTAATTGATTCAATGTTTCTGTATCAACCGTTGACGCTTCGGGTACTAGTAAAAATGGCGTTCCCCATCCCACAGAATCGAGGTCATATTCATCCATAAGAAAATCATGTTCTTCGGCAGTTCCTACACCTCCTTGTGTGGTAATTTTTAGTGCCAGTGGTAAGGCGGGGCTGTATCTTTCTTTTTCGGTAAGTGCCGCAGTTAATATTTCGTGGGTAGTGCTAATCAATTCTTGCCTATTGGTCTTAAACTCATTAAGTATAGGTCCCATTAATAACCCTTCAGTTGCAAAAGCATGGCCGCCACAATTCAAACCTGACTCAATACGGTATTCTGAAACCCACAACCCTTTTTTAGCTAAAAATTTACCTTGAATCATCGCAGAGCGATAATCGCTTACTTTAATTACAATTTTCTTTTTAATATACCCAGTTGTATCAGGGTAAAAATCACCAAACTCTGCAATGTAGCTATAAAGCCTTGGGTTCATGCCTGCCGAAAATATAATAGAAGAAGCTAAGTCGCTATTAGCATATCCTCGCAAAGCGGCATGGGCATCGTTAAATTCAGAAGGCAATAGCTCTTTGCCATTATAATTAGCCTTATCTAGCTTAGTCATAATATTAACATCAATACTGCCTGTAGAAAGGTGTTTATGCGCCCAATTGAGTAAATCTTGCTTGGAGTAACTTTGCTTCGAAAATTTTACAAATTTTTGTTTTACTTCTGATACGTTGGGCAACATCTGCATGTACTTATCAAAAGTAATACTAGATTCTTTTATGGAATTTTTGAGGTCTTCAAACTTATCTTCCACAATTTTATCAACCAAATTAAGATAAGCCGTAATTCGTTTGGCGCGATAGTCTTCTATTTTAGTAGAAATTTCATGAAATGGCTCATTAATATTCTTGGTATAGAATTCGCGCATTTTTTCAATAAGTATATCATCAACCAATGAAATTACCGATGAAATACCGTATTGAGCAACCTTAATAGGAGAATCGATTGTAAACCCAGTTCCCATAACTGGAATATGAAAAGAGTGCGATTTTATCTTTTTGGTCATATCCTTTGTTAAATTAAGTGGAAATATACTACACTTTGCGATTGGATAACCCAACCTTATTCGAGTTTTTAAAGAAAATAGACGTTTAGAATAAAAAAATATTAGAATAAGGCAATATAAAATTGTTAATGTTTAATCAAATTACATGCTTTTTACGCTACCGCTACCACTTACTTTTTCTCTAATTTTACTTGGGTTTCCAATGTATCTAATGCTACCGCTTCCACTAATATGCGCATCAATTTCATCTTTAACTCTAACTTTTGCAGACCCAGATCCACTGATATGTGCCTCTAAGGTGTTTGTGTCAAAACCTGTTCCATTAACTCCTCCCGAACCACTGATGTGCACATCCATGGTGTTTGTTCGGCCTTCTAAGGTAATTCGGCCTGAGCCTGAAATGTGGGTTTCCATAGCAGCAGATTCTACGTAAAGATTTATTTTTCCAGAACCACTAACACTTAGTTTAATATTTTCGCCTTTTAAATTATTGCTATTAGTAAGCCTCCCAGAGCCACTTACACTAGCTCCATTAAAATCAATTAGTGTAACATAAACAGTAATGTCATTTAAATTATTGCCAAACCAACTATTAGATTCGTTTTTGATTTTAAGCTTGCCATCTCTAACATACGTTTCAATCTTTTCTAAATCATCCGCATCTCCCTCAAGTACTAAACTATTAGAATTTCCTTGGGTAATTATTAATTTGCCGCTAATGCCAAATGATACATAATTAAACGTACCCACTTGGCGAGTTTCTTTTTTTTGTGCTTGTATCGAAAAAGCAATTAATAAAGCGATAATAGATAAGGTTATTTTTTTCATAATTATGGAGC
>CAZGDC010000275.1:0-2711 GCA_964524405.1 uncultured Roseivirgaceae bacterium | reverse complement strand
GAAACGCCAAACAAGGTGTAGCGAAAAAATAAGTTTTTAGCCAAAATTGATTTGGGTCAGTATTGCTCAAAAAACAATCTTTAATATCTTCTATCTATTAATGTACCTATGAATTATAAATTGCTGCTAAAATCAATCCGCATAACGTAATTAAAAATGCAATAGTCGTTTTTTTGGATGGATTAAGTTCTTGTACTATTAGTAAAATAATAAATACCAATATACTAATAAACATGACTGGGTCTAGGTATTTTAATACTGTTTTTATATTTAATAAGTTATTCATTTCGATCTTTTTCAGTGGTTTGACATGGCCAATAGTTCTCCTGTGTTCCATTCGTGAAATGCACGACAGGCAGCACGACTCTCATCGCAGCACTTCTCAATTAGCTCATGTTCAAAATTACTTATTAGCACAACTTACTGTTAAAAGTATAGACACCTGTTTATTTTAATTGGTTGGAACGGGTTGAAATTATTTTTAAATAGCTTTAAACTTAACCCGAATTACACACTTAAATTAAAACTAGTTTACTACTGTGTGCCCGTTAAATAAAGGATGCGATTGCTATTATATACCTTTATACTTTGTCCTAGTAACCACCTTTTCTTTTTCACGTTCGATAATAAGGAGTGCAATTTGCTCTGCCACATCTTGTGTTAACCCAAAAGCTGCTTTTACTTTGGCTTCGCTTACATCTATGCGATACAAAATATGCATTAGCTTCTCAAAGTCTTTTTCTAAAAGATAGGCTATTGATTTTGCCAATTCTTTAGCAAAATCATCAAAATTTAGAATGGAAGTAGAAGAAATTTTTAGACCAACATCTGTGTTAGTTATTTCAAGAACCTGGCTTAAATAATCAACTTTTGGGGGCTGATTCATCTTTTTTATTGACTGGTTTTTTTAGCAATTCGGGGGCTTCTTTTACCAATGTATTATACCAAGCAACCATTTTTTTTATGTCGGATATATATACTCTTTCTTGGTCATAATCTTTTAAAATATGAACAAAAAAGCTTTTTAATTCTTCCGCATCCGAATTTTTATCTACTCCCGTATCATCTCCAAATTCTTTATTTATTGCATAAAAAACCTCTTTTAAGGGAGTAGTTCCTTCTGAAGTATGTATATAAATTGAAATTTCTTCTAATACAGAAATTTTATTATGAACCGTAGCTACCAATCGCGATTTTTTATCATCCAACGATTCAAGAATAACTCCAGACTTGGTTGGTTTTATTATTTTAAATAAGCCTCCTTTACCAGAAACTGCTGCAATGTCTTTAAATTCCATGTTACCTTTTTTAAACAGTCATTATTTCTTCTTCTTTGCGAGTTAATAGCTCGTCAATTTTTTTAGTATTTTTATTAAGAATTAATTGAGTTTCTTCTTCTCCCCATTTAATATCATCTTCAGAAACACCCTCCTCTTTAAGAGCCTTAATGCCGTGTAGCGTTTCGTGACGTGCATTTCTTAAACTCACTTTCCCTTTTTCGCCTTCACTTTTGGTATGCTTTACCAATTCTTTTCTTCGTTCTTCGGTAAGTGCGGGCACATTAATTATTACTTGTTCTCCATCGTTTTGAGGGTTTAAGCCTAAGTCGCTATTAATAATGGCTCTCTCAATATCCTGAATAATACTTTTTTCAAATGGTTTTATCATTAAAGTGCGTGCATCTGGGCTTGTAACACTCGAAACTTGATTTAATGGAGTCAGTGATCCGTAATATTCTATCTTTATACCATCAAGCATATTGGGCATGGCTTTACCTGCTCTAATTTTAATAATTTCTGAGGTAAAATGCTGCACCGCACTCTGCATTTTTGCAGAGGCATCGTCAAGATACATTTGAATTTCTTCCATTTTATTACTTAATTAAAGTTCCTATTTCTTCTCCTTTTACTATCGCAAGAAGGTTGCCTGGCTTGTTCATATCAAAAACAATAATAGGCAATCCATTTTCTTGACACAAGGTAAAAGCAGTCATATCCATTATTTTTAGCCCTTTTTCATACGCCTCATGGAAGCTTAGTTTACTGTACTTTATTGCATCCGCATTTTTTTCAGGGTCGGATGTATAAACTCCATCTACTCTCGTTCCTTTGAGTACTATATCTGCCTGCATTTCAATGGCTCGTAAACTAGCTGTGGAGTCGGTAGTAAAGTATGGGTTTCCAATCCCTGCTCCAAAAATCACAATTCTGCCTTTTTCTAAATGCCTTACTGCTTTTCGTTTTATAAATGGCTCGCACACTTGTTCCATTTTTATACCACTCATTAAGCGGGTGTACATGCCGTTTTTTTCTAGAATGCTTTGCAAAGCCATGGCATTAATTACGGTTGCCAACATACCCATGTAATCGCCTTGTACCCGATCAATTCCTGTTCGTTCGGCATCTACCCCTCGGTAAATATTGCCCCCTCCAATAACAATGGCTATTTCTACCCCTTGGTCTTTAATTTGTTTTATTTCTCTGGCATACTGCTCAATTCTACCGGCATCAATTCCGTATTGGCCATCGCCCATTAGTGCTTCGCCACTTAATTTTAACAGTATTCTTTTGTACTTCATAAAAAGGTAGGATTCAAAATTTGCTCAAATATAATCTAAGCTATGAACTAATTAAAAATTAGAATAGGGAGTTTAATAAAATTATTTTATATGAATCGTTATTTTATTAAAAAAGCTATTTTTCGCTGTTTTT
>CAZGDC010000274.1:0-2751 GCA_964524405.1 uncultured Roseivirgaceae bacterium | reverse complement strand
AAAAAAGCCCCACAACTTTAAGGAAGCAGGGCATTTTAATGTTAAAATAACATAAGTTCAAAAACCTCTTATATACTTAAAATACAAATGATAGCTTACCTGAAACGGTAGTTCCATTAAACCCAAACTGATTTACTTCCCAAGGGTATTGAAATCTACCTCCTAAATCAGTTACAAAATCTCCTTTGGTATCGATGTCGTCTGGGTACACATTAAGCAAATTATTAACCCCTAATGTAAGTGCTATAACCTGCGTAAATCGATATTCAATATTTAAATCGGTTATTATTTTTGAGCTAAACGTTTGATCCAAGTTTGGATCGGCTGCATGTTGCCAAGTAACTTTACCAAATAATGTATTATTTAATAGTATTCTAAGTTTACTCATAGAGTAACCTATCCCAAAAATAAATTTTTGATTGGGTCGTGCTGTTAAAATTCGAGACTGTTCTTTACGATCAAATAGCTCAACTCCAGCATCTAAAATGGGTTTAGGTGTATTAATTTCTCCTACTATTTCGGTTCTATTATTATTATATGCGGCTGTTACTACCAAGTCGCCCCTCCCTAACTGGAGGGTATAATCCGCCACTATATCAAACCCTGTTGTTTTAGTGTCAACCGCATTGGTAAAAAATTTAAGGCTCGTAATGTTGTTATCTGCCAATATTTGCCCAACCGTGGTAGTGGTATCAGAAGAAGCAATACTACTAGAGTACACGATTCTATCTTGCACATTTACACTGTAATAATCGGCAGATAGGTTAAACCCATCAAATAAGCTTGTAGTAAACCCCACAGATAAATTTCGTGCTGTTTCTTGGGTTAATTGATCCACCTCTAGTTGCCGTAGCACAGAACTATTATTATTAAAAGTGCCTTGGTTAGATACCGTACCTGCGGAAACCAATGTTTGCACATTACTTAAATGTATTTGATGCAATGAAGGTGCTCTAAATCCAGTTGAGTAAGAGCCTCTAACCACAATTTTATCGTCTGCAAATTTATACCTACCAATAATTTTATAATTAAAATTATTGCCAAAATCAGAATAATTTTCATGTCTAATTGCTCCCCCTATTAAAAGGTCTTCGGTAATGTCCCAATTCACATCTGCATAAGCTCCCACATTATATCTTACTGCATTTGCTTCATTTTGTGGCTGTAGCCCTGGAAACGATTGTGCGCCTCCATCAATATAAGATGCTTCTTCGCCTGCATTGGCTATAAAATTTTCTTTTCTAAACTCTGTACCAAACCCAACGGTTACGTTATTAAATGTTTTTCCGAAATCGATATTGGTTATGGTGTTTGAATATTTGTACCCTCCCGCTCGAAAAACGGTTGGACTCTGTGCACCTAGTGCTACATTAATGGTATTTCCAATCGTATAATCAACACTATTAGCACCGTTTGATAAACTTACGTCATAATTCCATCCATTTTTCTCTCCTCTTATACCGGCTACAATTGTGTGATCAAGAATGTCTGTTTCAAAAGTGGGCTGAAACCCATTATAAGCTTCTCCTGGAGGGGTCAATAATCCATGATCATCGGTAATCCAATAAGGGGCTCTATACAGTGCATAACTTAATCCGTCTCTTTGTGTTAAACCTCCAAATGCATATACTTCTGTATTAGCACCAAGATCAAATTTTACATTGGCAAACGTTTCGGCTTTAACCATATTAGGAGTACCCACTCGCATACCCATAGCAGGGTTTTCCTGCAACCAAGGATGTGTTCCATCTAACAAAGTTGGATCACCAAAAACATTTCCAAATAATAAATCTTTTCCTGTTTCAGGAGCACGATTTGTTTCACGTTGATCTGAATAGCCTGCGGTTAGGTTTAAAAATCCATTATTACCCAATTTTGTGCCAAGGTTAATATCATAGCCAAAATTAAACCCATCTCCTTGGGTAGTGATACCAGAAAATAAATTTATACTGGTATATTCATAGTCTTCTTTTAAAATAATATTAATAACCCCAGCAATTGCATCGGATCCATATTGTGCAGATGCGCCATCGCGTAAAACTTCAACTCGCTGTATAGCTGCTGCTGGAATACTCTGCATATCCACTCCTACTTCTCCTTTGCCAGGTGTATCATTAATAAATACCAATGCGCTAGCATTTTTTCTTTTTCCATTTATTAGCACCAAGGTTCTACTCGGCCCTAATCCTCTTAAATCAGCCGGATTAAAATGAGCTGTTGCATCTGAAACCGTTTGCTGGGTAGCGTTATAGGCAGGAACTTTATAGTTCAGCATTTGATCTACCGTTAGTTGGCTTGTTGATACTAAATCTGCGGCTGTAATATTATCAATAGGAACAGGTGAAGTTCTAACAGACCTCGCATTAAACCTAGAACCTACAATTACTAAATCTTGCAAACTGGTAATATCTTCTTCTAATTCAGCGTCATATACCAACTGGTCTTTACCTACTGCAATATCTTTTACAACATAGCCAATAAATGAAATCGTAATCACATCACCATCATTTACACTTAGTTTGTACATCCCATCAATATCTGTGGTGGTTCCGTTAAGCGTGCCTTGCACCACAACATTTGCTCCAGTTATAGGAACACCTGTACTTGACTCTACTACTTTTCCTGTTATATTAACCTCTTGCGCAAGGGCGCAATGAAAAATAAGAAAGAAAGCACTTCCTAATAATAAAAATCTTTTCATAGAAATAATGTTTTGTTATACTTTGTTTTATATCGGAAAAGTATCGAATA
>CAZGDC010000273.1:125-2776 GCA_964524405.1 uncultured Roseivirgaceae bacterium | reverse complement strand
AGGCTAAAAAGAAGGAGGCTTGGGGTGGCTAATAGAGGCTTGACACGACACTAGCTTCTCACCACAAAGTGCCACAGGCAAGCTAATGGTGAAACTAATCAGTTAAGCAATAAACTGCCCCGAGGCAGAGCCATCGGAGTATTAGTTGGCGTTTACTTTGCAAACAATCTTGTTTCCGACCCAAAGGATTGGGGAATTAAACCAAATGGGCTATCGCCCTGCGATTAAAGATAATTTTTATAAATTTATAATTCGATTTATAATACCTTCTAAATCTCCTTTTTTGCGTACAATTAATATTGGAAATTGTTTTTCTGTTCTAACAAGCTTTTCAACGGTATCTCCTAGTAATAATGCTGCCGTTGTTTTTCCTCTAGCTCCTAAAATTATACCATCTACATTTTCTTTTTTTGCTAAGTCTTTAATGTCTGAAATGTTATCATCATTAATATTTTCGGAAAATACAGGATTAAGCTTAATCCCTTTAGTATCAACCTCTTTAATAAAATCTTCAAAATTTTCAGTGGCATATTTTTTCATTAATTTGGCAAAATCCTCTCTTGATTTGCCCGAATAGTGGTAGCCCGAAGGAACAGTATATACATTTTGGCATATAATTTCTACTGTTTCATTTATTCTTGAAGCAATTAAAATAGCACGTTCTAAGGCTTGTTTAGAAAACTCTGAAAAATCAATTGGAACTAGTATTTTTTTAATAGTATTTGATTTTTTTAAATGAATACTGCTGCCAATAGGGACCGTAAGCACATGGCAAGGGGCTCTCCTGGCAAGCCGGTGGGTAAATGTTCCACCACCATGTTTATGGGCTTTACTCCCCACCATTACCATATCAATATTTTCTTTTTTTATTACTTTTAATAACGGCTTTACTGTATTCGATTCGTTGGTAATTGTAAAATTGCAGTTTACATCTGTTTTTAAAGGAAAATGCGTGTCAATTATTTCTTGAAGTTCTTTTTCTCTTTTTTCAATAATTTCTTTCTCTAAGTTCGGAAATTCTTTTTGCATTTCTGCAGGCAGGCTAATTTTAACCTCGTGCATAAAGTGCACATGAGTTACTTCTGTTATATTAACAAAAAATTGGACATAATCCACTAATTCACTGTCGAGCGAGGAGTGGTCAAGTGCTACTAATATTTTTTTTATGGGTTGCATAATGTAATCTGTGTTTTTCAAAGGTTGAAATTAGTGAATTACCACGTTTCTAACAAATCTGTAAGCATTTCAAATTGTTCTTTCGAGTGGGTTGGAAAATTAGCAACTCTTATATGTTTAGTGTTCATTTTTCCATAGCCAGCACCAACAATTAGCCCTTTGTTTTCTAAAAAAGCTATTAATTCAGAAGTATTCTCTGTTTTTAAAACAATAACGGTATCCGATCGTAATAATTTATCTTTTACAAACAATTCAAGTTTGTTATGGTTATCAATCATTTTATAAAAAATAGCCGATTTGTATTTTATCTCACTTCGTATCATTTCAATGCTTCGTTGAAGCATATCGCCTGTTACTTGAGCTAGCAAATAAATAGTAAGCACATTAGGGGTAGATACTGTTTGGTAATTAGTGGCTTGTTTTACAAGTGCTAATAAATTATGATACGATTTAAACCTTTTATTGGTTCTATTAACTTGCTCCGCTTTGGCTATACACCGATCGTTTACAAGCCAAACCCCTAACCCCGCGGGCAATCCAAAACATTTTTGAACCGAAACATAAAGGGCATCAATTTTAGAGTAATCTATGTTTAAATAAGGGAGTGACGAAACGGCATCAATTGAAATAATGGCTTCTGGATTCTGTTCTCTAATTTTATAGATGGTGTCTAGTGGAGTGCTAACGCCAGTACTTGTTTCATTATGTGTTATGGCAATATGATCTGCTTGCCGAACCAACTCATTATCAATTTCAGGAAAAGAACCCCATTCCGACTCAAGGAGAAGTGCTTCTTTTTCGCTGCTGTTTACTACTTTATAAAATTTTTCGGAAAATGCACCATTTACAATATGTAATGATTTTTCTTGAATTAAACTCTCTGTTGACAAATCCCAAACTTCGGTAGCAGAATTAGCAAATAGAATGGTGTAATTATCTGGCAAGGTTAATAGCTCACGTAAATTGCTATCTACTTCTTTATAAATATTCTTAAACGTTTCTCCTCGATGAGAAATAGAGGTAATACCTGTTCGTAAAGCTTGTTTAACATGTTGTTCTGCCGTGTAGTATAAGGCAGAAGGGCCAGGGGTAAAGTACGTCTTGTGCATTTGGTGCGTAATTATTATTTTGCAAACACAAAAATAATTTATGCAAGTTTGGAATTAATGTAAACTCAATTAATTATTTTTGTATAGCCATGCAAATTCAACTGGTTCGGTTAACCAACATTATGAATGCAACCGAGTGATGTTACTGGCAAAATAAGGCCTCAACCTTTGGGTATAGCTTAGCTATCAGTGGACTATTGACCCAGCCAACTAGCTCAAATCCTGAATTCCAGGGTTAACACTTCCCTTGATTTGCATGGTTTTTATACCCTCCCATCATCTAATTATCTAATTCGTTTCATCATCTAATCATCTAATTCGTTTCATCATCTAATCATCTAATTCGTTTCATCATCTAATCATCTA
>CAZGDC010000272.1:0-2783 GCA_964524405.1 uncultured Roseivirgaceae bacterium | reverse complement strand
CTCTGAATCACTTCAAAAAATTCGTCCTTTTTTTCACGAGAGATGCCTACGGTTTTTTTGTTGTTCATAATTATGTAGCCACCATCTTGATTTACATATTGTTTAATATGCTTTAAATTAATTAAAAAGGAACGATGAGGGCGGTAGAACTCAGTGGCTTCTTCCAGTAAATCAATAAAAAATTTCATGGGTTTGCTAACCAATAATTCACCATCGTTAATGGTAGAAACCTTGGTGTACATGCGGTCAGCTTCCATCATAATAATATCGTCAAACGCAACAAAGAGTACTCCATTTGAAACAGGAAGCCCTATTTTACGAATACTGGTTGCATTAAATGTGTTTCTAAGTTCTTCAAGCCGTTCGCTTACTTTTGATTTACCAATTTGATTTACTGCTTTTTTTACGGCTGCTTCAATTTGCTCATCGCGCAAGGGTTTTAGCAAATAATCGATAGCGTTAAGTTCAAATGCTTTGATGGCGTATTGACTATAGGCGGTAGTAAATATAATTTCGAAGGTTATTTGTTCGGGTGTAAAAAACTCTAATAATTGAATGCCCGAATAGCCAGGCATTTCAATATCTAAAAACACAATATCTGGTTTAAATCTGTTAATTAAACTCACCCCTTGTGGGAGGTCTTCGGCATCTTCAATAGCCGTAATTTGAGGGCAGTTCTCTTCAACCAACATCCGCAATAGGTGTCTGGCTTTTTTTTCATCATCAATTATTACTGCCTTCATAGCACAAAGTTTAAATAATTATATTCAATCCTACCTTTTGGGTTTCCGAATGCCCATTTTCAATTTCCTAAATAGGAATCTTAATAATTATTTTTGTTCCAATTGGCTTTTCTTGTTCACCCAATAGATCAATGGTTTCTACACTAATCATCCTTTCTTTAGTATGATTCAATAAATCTAGCCTGCTTTTTGTGGCACTTGTGGCAAATGATTTGTGAGTAGGATTCCTCATTTTATTAATTTCCTCGGCTCGTAACCTTCCTACTCCATTATCTCTTATTTCGCACTGCAGCATTTTTCCCTCATCCACACAAGCAAACAAAACATGCAATTTCCTATCCTTCTTTTTATGTAGTAAACCATGTTTAATGGCGTTTTCTACATAAGGCTGAACAAGCAATGTTGGTATAGCTATTAAATGAGCATCTACATTTTTATCTACCGTAACGCTACACTCAAGAGAGTCTTCGAATCGCAATTTTTCTAATTCTAAATATAGATTTAAAGTCTCAATTTCTTCGTTTACCGTAATAGTTTTAGTCTTGCTATGTTCTAAGTAAATACGCATTAAATCAGCAAACTTACCTAGGTACTTGCCTGCCAACTTTTTTTCGTTGCTCATAATATACTCCTGAATAGAGTTGAGTGCATTAAAAATAAAGTGGGGATTCATTTGAGATCGAAGTGCTTTTATCTCCGATTCTCTGTATTGCTTTTCAATATCTAGTCTTTTATGCGTTTCTTCCAATTCTAATTTGGTGCGTATTTGCTGCTGTTTTAATCGTTTTTGCCAGTATAATAATATCCCTGCTACTATCAAAAAAACAAAAAGCAATATAATAGCCACAAATAAATATTGCTGCTGCGATAACTCTAGTGATTGCAATTTAGAGCGCTGTGTCAGTTTTACCACTTCACGTTCTTGCAAATCCGCTTCATACCTTGCTTGAACGGTTGATAATTTAGAAGCACTCCTTTTTTCTAAGATGGAATCTCGTTTAACCTTATAAGTTTCCAATGCCGTTAAGGCATTTCGATAATCACCTTTCGATTTTAAAATTAAGTACCTTAATCGCCAAAGATCAATTCCAACAGGTCGCAGTCTCTCTCCTTCTTCCATCATAAGCCAAGCGGAGTCGTATAAACCTAGTTTTTCATAGGCAAAGCCCTGATTATTAACAAGGAAATACTTCTTCTTTGTTGAAAAACTATACTTATCGGCATACCTAAGTGCTTCTCTCGACATATTTAAACCCTTACGATACTCCCCATTTCTAATAATTGGGGCAGCAACAATAAATAACATTTTAGCATAACCCGATTCGTACTGAGCTTTTTTTGCTATGTTTAGTCCAAGTTCACCATAATAAATAGAGGAATCTAAATTAACGGTAAACCCTCCATTATAAGCTCTGCAAAGCGCATAACAAACATCAATTTGTAACTCTATATTTTTAGTGCTATTTGCTTCTTTAAGTGCATAGCCATAATACTTTACACCATTTTCTAAATCGTTATTTTCTTTTAAAATAGAAGCAACCTCGGCATAGGTATAAGGTAACAACTTAGTAAGGTTATAGTCTTTTACAAGCTGAATCGCATGATAGAATTTAGCCAAAGCCTTATCATATTGAGCCTTAAATTTTAATATTCTACCTTGAGTAAGTAAATATTCAATATGGTTTTTTGCGTTAGAAGGCTCATCAATTATCAATGCCTTTATAATTGAATCGGCCTGAATTTGCCTGTTAAAAACTAGATAGCCATTCGCCCTTATAAGAGAAATCTTATTTATTAGTACTCCGTTTTTTTTAGCGTTAGATTTCTTTAAGAGAATATCTGCATAATGGTTTAACGAATCTAGGTCTTCTGTTTTGTAATAATCAATTAGTTCCCAAAGAGCCTCTGTGTTATCGGCATTCTTAAAATTAACAGTTTTTAAGCTATCAATAGCATTGTTTTTTTGAGCAAAAGCAGCGTTACTCAAAACAAAAATAAAAATTATAAAGCCGATTTTTTTCATGCTAAATTTGATAATTG
>CAZGDC010000271.1:0-2790 GCA_964524405.1 uncultured Roseivirgaceae bacterium | reverse complement strand
TAGTTTTCTGAAAGGATTCCTTAGGTCGAACTCAGGTTATTATTAATTTCATAATTAACTTCTACAAATGGGATGCTTGATTGGTGAAATGCCACCCCTAATTGCGCATAGCTCAATGCCGGGATAGTAATTAGCATTAGTAAAATAAATCGTTTCTTCATCGCATATACACTTTAAAACTTAATACTTAAGCCTCCAAAACCACCAAAGCCCGTATTGCTGCCGGTATCACTTTGCACAATGCCATTAATATTAAAATTTACAATATCGCTTATGCGTATTATAAAACCTATAGATACATTAAAACCAAATGTATTTTCAGCATACTCTCCTAAAGAACTAAATCCAAGATTGAGCTCGCTAGAATTAAAAAGGTTATAAGGCCCAGTTATTATTGTATGCTGCAAATTTCTATAAAACAAGCCAAACCCTAATTCCAAACCAGACCTATTGGGGTTAAGGTGCTCATAGTATCCCATTACTCCAATTTCATAAATATTAGCGTGGCGAGATAAAAAACTATCAAATTGGTTATTTAGCCCGCCTTTTGAGGGATTAATAAATTTTGCAGACGTGTATTTAAAATTAGGGGCAATTCTTATATGAGGTGTAAGGTATCTATTATATTCATTCATAATAGTTAAACCTGCAATATCTCCCCCACCATAATGTGCGTAGCCAGCCATAGTACGCCAACCGTTTAGCCGGGGTTCAGGTTCAATAGATTGGCCAAATGATTTTATGCCAAGGCTGCCTAGAAGTATTACTAAAAATATCTGCTTCATATTAATTGTTTTTTGCTCCCCTTAAATTTTTATCAAATACTAAAAATCCAATATTTAAAAAGAGAAAAGCCTGCCGTGTGGGTATGGCATAATTTTCTCCTTGGTAGGCCAAGGAGTTAGTAAGCGAATTTAAACTATGGTTGTATTTTAAAGCAATATCTATTCTGCCAGCTCTATACCCTAACTCTGCTGCTAAATTATATACAATTGGGTTAATGGTTTTTCCTAGTTGGGTGATAACTTCATTTAAATCGTTGTCACTAAAAGTTGAAGGTGGTTGTTCTGCAACTATATTAGCATCAATTCCTGGCCCTGCTAATAACCTTATGCCGCCTTTATTAAATAGCCTAAGCAGTAAATTATACTTTATGGCAAAAACGCCAATCAATACTCCCTGATTACCAACAGGTGATCCACTAACAAAATAGCTAGCGCCATATTGGAGTAATGTAATACTATGAGAGAAACTATACTTTGATAAGAAGTCATGTTCTACAAATCCAACAAAACTTAATCGTCCTATTTCATTAATATTCTCAGCCGAAATCAAATAATTGCCAGCTTGAAATGAATACTCACTACTTGATCCAATACTTACGCCTGCTGCTAAACCTACAGAAGTAATTTGTGCCTTACCTATAAGAGGTAAAGCAAGAAGAAAAAATAATAATAATCTAGCCATAATTATCAACTTTAAACAAAGCACAACGATAAGCAATTATGATAACCTTTTGTGCTTTTTTGATATAAACTATAATATATTTTCGTATACGCTTAACATAGTTATTTATATCAATTTGGAGCTTACTTAGTTATATCCTAAGTTCGCCCACTTGAAAAAGAAAATTTTGATGATTATCGTTTTAATATTGGGAGGCTATCTGCTGTTAACCGCTGGGTTATATGTATTTCAGGATCGTATTATTTTCCAAAGTAAAAAATTAGAGAACGATTACACCTTTGCTTTTAAAGAGCCATTTCACGAAATTAAAATAAAAACCAAGAATGGGTTTATAAATACGCTTGTTTTCAACCCTCCCATTGCAGAGTCAAAAGGAACCATACTTTACTTCCATGGCAATGCAGATAATTTGCAACGGTGGGGCAATTATGCCGTAGATTTTACCAAACTTGGCTACCAAGTTGTAATGATTGATTACGCTGGGTTTGGCAAAACCGAAGGCGTTGCAAGCGAAAAAGTTTTATATCAAAATGCCGAGGATGTATGGGTTTGGGCGCAGCATCATTTAAAAACTAAGAACTTTATTATTTATGGTCGTTCATTAGGTACAGGAGTTGCTTCGCATTTGGCTACTAAACATAAAGCAAGCCAGCTTATTTTGGAAACCCCTTTTTACCAATTAAAACAAGATCGCTTAAAACCATTTTTGCCTTTTGGTTTAAAATATGAATTCCCAAATTATAAAAACATTCCTCTAATAGATTATCCCATTACTATTATTCAGGGCACGAATGATTGGGTGGTTTCGGCAAAATCGGCCCTTAAACTAAAGCCGCTACTTAAGCCTACCGATAATTTTTTTGAGATTGAAGGAGGAGGTCATAAAAACTTACGAGAGTTTGATGAGTATCATAAAATTTTGGAAGATATTTTATGATTAAACAATTCAGTGCCACTTCAAGCGGCACTCTGAATTCGACTTTGCATGGCTAAGATTTCTCCACTTTGATGCGAAATGACGCCACAAATTAGTTTTGTGCTAAATAGAAACACATTTACTGCGCCCATTTCGCAAGTCATTCCGCAGGAATCTTTACCATAAAGCAAGTAATTTGCATGGCTAAGATTTCTCCACTTTGATGCGAAATGACGCCACAAATTAGTTTTGTGCTAAATAGAAACACATTTACTGCGCCCATTTCGCAAGTCATTCCGCAGGAATCTTTACCATAAAGCAAGTATTTGCAAGGCTAAGATTTCTCCACTTTGTTGCGAAATGACGCCACAAATTAGTTTTGTGCTAAATAGAAACACATTTACTGC
>CAZGDC010000270.1:0-2809 GCA_964524405.1 uncultured Roseivirgaceae bacterium | reverse complement strand
ATTAATAATAACAAAAGATATATTAAGGCACCATAAGGAAGTGGAATTAGAGCCCTAAAAACAAAGGAGTTAATAATGTTTTTGGTCATGCTACTTTGCTCAAATCTGCTTTTTTTATTATTGGAATGCGCACTTCAAAGTCAATATCATTTTTAATTTTTACTCGTTTATGCGTAAAATAACTAAATCGTTTTTCAATATTCTTTAACCCTACATAATTAGATTTTACCTGTATGGGCGGTTTTGTTTTGTTATTAACTATGCGTAACTCTTCGTTACCTACATGTTCCACCTTAATGCGTAAGGGCTCCTCTATTGAAAAAACATTATGCTTAATTGCATTTTCAATTAAAATTTGAAGCGTAAGCGGAGGTATATTATAGGTGTATAACCCATTAGGTATTTCAATTTTTAAATGCAAGCCTTTTGGAAAACGAACTTGTAAAAGAAAATAATAAGCATTAACAAATTCTAGTTCTTTATCCAACGTAATTAATTGTTGCTGGTGTGTACCCAAAACATATTGGTAGGTGTCTGCTAGCCGTCTAATAAACTTCTCTGCCCTATCAGCATCTGTATGAATTAAAGAAGAAATTGTATTAAGGCTATTGAACAAAAAATGTGGGCTTAACTGATTTTTTAATGCTTCAAACTGAAGTTTTAACTGCTTTCGTTCCATTTTTACTTGTACTATTTGTCCTTCTACATAATGTGTATAGGCATATAAAACGAGCATGCTAACATTATAAAATAGTACAAGCACAATCATTAGTATCCAAAGCGTAAAAAAGCCTTCTTTAAATATATCCCATATTTCTGCTGTTGGTTGGGGCGATATCCAATAAAGTACAACATAGAGAATGATGCTAGAAAAAATAATAGCTAGAGTTGTATTAATAAAAAAATCTAGTGTTACACGCACGGAAAAGTGTTTTTCTAGTGCTCGTTTTTTATTAAGTATAAGGCTAATTCTGTAAAAAGAAGTAAGCAAAACCATGCCTAATATACCCGATAGAGCAATCACGCTTAGCATTGTTTTAATGCCTAAAAACTGCCCAATAAGGGTAAAAAAAACAAAGACCCCAATAGATGCGCCAGCAACAACCCCAGAAAGAATAAATATGATTTTCTTTTTCAATATCACTCAATAAATATCAACAAATTTTTACAAAGGAGCTAATTCCTATTTACGTAGTGCACGCATTACTTTACCGTATTCATCATTCGAAAGCGACTCTGCGGCTTTATAAAAAGTGTCTTGAACTTCTTTGTTATTGTTTAACTGAGGGGCAATTTTTTGCAACAATTTGCTCTTTTCGTAGCTACTAGAAACCTCATCAATGGCTTTTAATAAGGCTAGTTGATACATGTTGGGCACAGTGCCCAACCCAATTAATTGCGATAGCACCTTCGATTGCTCATAACTTGAGCTCACTTTAGTCGTTTGATTTATAGCGTTCAAATAATTAGTATTTTTAAAATCCGGCTCAGCAATTAATAGTTGTAAAATCTTAGATTGCTCATAATTAGATTTAATATTATCAATTACTGCTAATACCGCATTTATTCCTCCTTCATCTAAGTGTTGTTCGTTTATTAAGCCCTGTAAAAATTTAGATTGCTCGAAACTTGAACTAATAAATAAACTTGAGTTAGAAACGATAATAATTTGTTCTTTGCTAAGTGTTTTAGAAGTTACTAATTGATTTAATATTTTACCCTGCTCATAACTTGAGCTTACTTTAGCAATGGTTTTTAATAATTCTTCAAAATTGATTTCTTCTATTCCTTTGTTTTTTATCAAACTTTGTAGCACACGACTTTGCTCGTAGCTCGAATTAATAAATTTAACCTCGCTTATAATTAATGTTAAGTTAGTAGGCGATAATTCGTTTTTTAATACCGTCTTTAACACCTTAGATTTTTCATAACTTGAGCTAATGTTCCTTACGTTTTTTATAATTTCGCCTAACTGGGCATCGGCTAAATTTGATTTTGTAAGCAAGTGCCTATAAACCTTAGCTTGTTCATACGAACTATTAATACCTGCAGCCACATGAATAGCGGCCTGTAATGATTTTTGACTCCCTACGTAATGCCTGTGGTTCTCCATTAATAGTTGAGATAATGGATAACTAGCGTTTATTTGTTCGCCTGAGCTTTTTATGAGTTGGGCCATTTCGTCTCCTTTTAAATTAGGAAGAGCAAAAGCAGCATTATAGTATTTACGCTTTACATAATTGGAGGAGAGTAAAGATATTTCTTGAATTAAAACATTAATTCCACCTTTTGCATAAAACTTCTTAACCCTTTCTTCCGCTCCAATACCTGTGGTTCTAATAATTTCGGGTAGTACAGAGCCCATCCATCTTTTCCCATCTGGGTCAAACGCCACTTTTTTAGAACCTTCTCTATATTCTCTATAGATTTTATTATTCGATTCTCCTTCTAAAATGATAGTTCGTTTAGTGCCAAAAGAGCGCTTACTAAATTTTAAAAACCCTCCTGGGCTTATGTATTTTACGTCTTTTTCATCATCTGTAAAAATAATTTTTCCTCGGTATTCCAATTCTGTATTGGTAACCCCGTTATTGTTTTTATGAGTATGTGTTTTATAATACTCATTTTGAGAAAAGGCTACTCTTGAAAGAAAGAGTAAAGCGATTATGATTAGTGTTGTGGGAAGTGTTGTAATTTTTGAGTTCATGAGTTTAACCTTGTTGTTTATACCAATTTAATTTCCTTGACAATGTAATGATATGTGGAAGTTTATTAATAAAAAACCAATTTGTAGTCAACTGTAAAACGA
>CAZGDC010000269.1:0-2811 GCA_964524405.1 uncultured Roseivirgaceae bacterium | reverse complement strand
AATTAAAATTAAAAAAAATTGGGAAGAGAGCCTTTATCAAATACTAAAGGGAACTTATAATGAAGTAGGAGGAGATTTTTTTAAGTCGATTACGCAATCCTTAGCAAAATCTTTGAACATGAAATACGCCTTTATTGGCGAATTAGTAAATCTTGACTCCCAAAAACAATCGATTAAAACCATAACTTTTTGGAAGGAAAATTTATTCGAAAATAATTTTATATATGAATTAGAAGGGTCGCCTTGCGAACATGTGATTGACCGGAAACAACTTTTAATAAGTGATAATGTGGCCGACCTGTACCCAAAGGATAAGGAGTTAAAGCAGCTTGGCATTAAATCGTACATTGGCACCCCTATTTTTTACCAAAATGGCGAACCAATGGCTATTGTAGTTGTGATGGATACTAAACCAATACAAATTAGTAAAGAGCAAGCCTATAAGCTTAACTTATTTGCCAATAGAATTGGTGTCGAAATGGAATGGGTAAAAAAAGACGAAGCGCTTAAAACGCAAGAAATAAAACTAAGAACTATTCTTAAATCAATACCACAAGCTGTTTATGTGCAAAATAATGAAGGAATTTTCGAGAATTGCAATGATGCCTTTTTAAGATTTTTTAACTTAACAGAAGAAGAAATTATTGATAAACCAATTAAAAAATTACCCAAATCCATAGCCCAAATCGAACTTCTTTCACCAGCTCACAATCGTGAAACAAAAGGTGTTAATAGGATTGAAGCTACTATTCAAACAGCAGAAGCTAGCAAAAAAGAGGTTATCATCATAAAATCTCCTATCATAGATTTAGAAAAAAAACGTACAGGAATAGTAGGAGTGGTTCAAGATATTTCTGACATGAAGGATGCCGAAAAACTTTTGTGGCTAAAAGAGGAAAAGTATCATACGCTTTTTACTAAAGCCAATGATGCTTTTTTATTAATGAACCAAGATACTATTATTGATTGCAACCCCAAAGCTCTTGAAATATTTGGTTGCACAAAAGATAAATTAATCGGCAGTTCTCCTCATTTATTCTCCCCCAACACGCAACCAGATAAACAAAATTCAAAAACAAAAGCGTTAGCAAAAATTAACGAAGCACTTAGTGGCAACGCACTCACATTTTTTTGGAAGCATAAAAAATATAATGGCGAATTGTTTGACGCTGAAGTTAGCTTAAACGCTTTTCATATAAAAGATGAACTTTTAGTGCAAGCTATTGTAAGAGATGTAACAGAAAGTGTAAAGGCTACAAATGCCATAGAAAAGCAAACGTTAAGAATGGAAAAGATGTATAAGTTAACATCTGATACCCAAACACCATTTAATGAAAAAATTAGCAATATTCTTAAAATGGCCACAGAGTCGATGGGCATGCAAATTGGTGGCTTGTCGAAGGTTGATTGCGAAACCTATATTTTTTTAAACACGTATAGTAACCTGCCTGATTTTTCTGCCGAAGATGTGCGATTTTTATCTCAAACCTATTGCTCAATCACGGTTAAAGAAAACAGGTTAGTAGCAATACCCCATTTTGCTAAATCTAGCTATGCTAAAAATGAAGTTTACAAACTACTGCAATTAGAATCTTATATAGGCGTACCCTATTGGGTTAGAGGCGAATTAAGAGGCACCGTATTATTTTCATCGTTTTATTCTAAAAAAGAGTTTAGCTCTTTTGATGCTAATTTTGTACAAATGATTGCCCAGTGGATTGGAGCAGCTATTGAGCGAGAAGAATATGAAGAAAGACTGCTAAAAAAACAAGCTCTTTTAAATACGCTTTTAAGAGAAATCCCCATTGATTTTTCAGTAAGAGATGCCAACCTAAAAATGGTTTGGCAAAGCAATAAAAGCAAAGATGTTTGGGGGGATAACGTTGGTAAACCCATAGATTTTAATGATACCGACAAAACATCTGCAAAAAAATGGAAAGCTCTTTTTCAGAAGGTACTAAGAGGTGAAATAATAAAAGGAGAAGATCAACTTAAAATTTATGGGAAACAGCACTTGTTTTTCAGTATAGCATCACCCATTAAGGTTAATGATAAAGTTGAGCAAGTAATGGTTGTTAATATTGATATTAGCCAAATAAAAAAGACGGAGCTAAAATTACAAGCTAAAAATGCTAAGCTAAAAAAATTAAACGTTGAACTCGATCGATTTGTGTATAGCGCCTCACACGATTTAAGAGCCCCATTAGCCTCTTTACTTGGTTTAATAGACTTATCTAGGCGAGAAAAATTGTCGCCACACCTAGACGAGTACTTATCTTTAATGAATAAAAGCATTATCACGCTAGATGGTTTTATTTCGGATATAACTGATTATTCTCGAAACCTTAGGCTTAAATCTTTGCGTGAAAAAATTGATTTTAAACCACTTGCAAGCGAGTTGTTTGCCTCCTTGGCTTTTATGAGTAAGGATAATATTGATTTTTCGATAAATGTGAGTGGTCGTTTTAATTTTTATTCCGATTCTGATCGGCTTAAATTAATATTGAATAATTTAATTTCGAATTCAATACGATACAGGGCAAATTATAGACCCGCAAAAATTTCAATTGAAGTTACGAAAGAAAAAAAATCAGCGATAATAAAAGTAATGGATAATGGCATTGGTATTGAAAAGCAGTACCAATCAAAAATATTTAAAATGTTTTATAGAGCTAATGACCAAAATACGGGCTCGGGGCTTGGGCTCTTTATTGTAAAAGAAACAACTGGTAAACTAAAAGGAAAAATTAAACTTGAATCAGAAATTGGCAAAGGAACTACCATTTCTATTTGGCTGCCCAATGCCAAACC
>CAZGDC010000268.1:0-2817 GCA_964524405.1 uncultured Roseivirgaceae bacterium | reverse complement strand
TAGATTTAAGGTAAACACCAACTTTAATCGCAGGGCGATAGCCCATTTGGTTTAATTCCCCGACCCTTTGGGTCGGAAACAAGATTGTTTGCAAAGCAACTCCAATTAATGCTCCGATGGCTCTGCCTCGGGGTAGTTTATTTATATTTTGAGGCCGTTTTTAGAGTGGCTTTTTTTATGAAAAGGAAGAGCTATATGCCTGCATAAGTTTATTGAAAATAAAACCAACGAATGTATAATAATTCTAACAAACAAATACTACTTCCAATTTGGTTAGCCTTGGCCATTGGAGCAGGCATACTCATAGGGGCTCAATTTGTAGGTAAGCCCATTACAACCAAAAAAGCAGGAAATGCCATCGAAAAAATGCTAGAAGTGCTTTTGAGCATCGAAAATAATTATGTTGACAGCATAGATGTTAGCTTTTTAGTGGAAGAAGGAATAAAAGGCATGCTAAAAGAACTAGATCCGCATACTTCATATATACCTAGTAAAGAATTAAAGAGCGTACAAGCACAACTTAAAGGTAGTTATGATGGCATAGGTATTGAGTTTGATGTGCTAAACGATACCATTGTGGTAGTAAAACCAACCCAAGGAGGCCCATCTGAAGAAGCAGGCATTCAAATTGGCGATCGTATTATAGCGGTAAACGGAGAGCCAGTAGCAGGCATTAATATTACAACTAAAGGTGTTTCAACCCGTTTATTAGGCGATAAAGGCAGCGAAGTGGAGGTGTTAATTTACCGACCAAACGTGCAAAAAGAGTTTTCGGTTACCATTAAAAGAGGCAGTATATCTCAATCTACCGTAGATGCTTTTTATATGGTAGATGAATATACAGGCTATCTAAAATTAAGCCGATTTGGAAGTTCAAGTGCGAAAGAAATAAATCAAGTATTAACGAAACTGATTAACCAAGGGATGAATCAGTTGATATTTGACTTGCAAGGAAACGCAGGCGGCTATTTAGACGAAGCTAAGAAAATAGCAGATGAATTTATTAAAGAAAATAAAATCATCATTTCTCAAAAAGGGAAAGAAGGAAAATTTAATGAAGTATTCAAATCGTCTAATAAAGGTATTTTTGAGCAAAACCCTATTATTGTTTTAATAGATGAGTATAGTGCGTCTGCTTCCGAAATACTAGCAGGGGCTTTGCAAGATAATGATAGAGGCCTTATTGTAGGTCGAAGATCATTTGGTAAAGGGCTAGTGCAATTACCCATTGGGTTAAGCGATGGGTCGGAGCTGCGTTTGACCATTGCGAGGTATTATACGCCTTCGGGCAGAAGCATTCAAAAATCGTATGCCCATGGCAATAAAGAATATGGCCACGATATAACCGATCGCTTTACGCATGGCGAATTTTATTATGCAGATAGCATTCATTTTCCTGATTCGTTAAAATACACAACGTTAAGCGGAAGAACCGTGTATGGCGGTGGAGGCATTATGCCTGACTATTTTGTGCCTTTAGATACCACTAGCACGAGTAGCTTTTATGTGCAACTTTTTAATAAACGGGTATTGCGCGCCTGGGTGTTAGCTTATTATAGTAAAAATAAGGAACAGATGAATGAGGCGGTACTGGCAAATTTTGTTGCGTCTTTTAAATGGAATTCCGCATATAAGCAATCATTAAAAAGACTAAGTACCCAAATGGGTGTATCTTTTAATGAAGCAGAATACCAAATTGCTAAACCCCAAATTATAGCCTATTGCAAAGCAGAAATAGTTCGGTTACGATGGGGGCGAAATGAATATTATAAATTAATAAACCCTGTTAATAACCACGCTTTTAAAAAATCATTAAACTTATTTGATCAGGCTATTTTGTTAAATAAAAAAGGTTAAGTTCTAACTAATACAGCAGTTTTGTATTACCTGATAAACACATAGTGCTATTTGCTAAAAACTCAAAGAGGAACGTCATTTCGTAGTGCAACGAAGTAATCTAATGCGGCATTTCAATGTTAATATGGTATTAATACTTTCCTACATAATTAAAAGGAGTAATTGCTTTCAGCTCTTTTTTTATTTTATCTGTAACGGCTAGCCCATCAATAAAAGTTGAGATAGACTCTTTTGTAATTTTCTCGTTTTTACGAGTAAGGTCTTTTAATGCTTCGTAAGGTTTTGGAAATCCTTCTCTTCGTAATATGTTTTGGATACCTTCGGCAACAACTGCCCAGTTATCTTCTAAATCAGCATTAATGGCAGCTTGGTTAAGTTCTAGTTTACCTATCCCTTTTAGCAAAGAGTTATAGGCAATTACCATATGCCCAAGGGGCACACCCACATTTCGAAGCACGGTAGAATCGGTTAAATCGCGCTGTAAACGCGAAATAGGCAACTTAGCCGAAAGGTGTTCTAAAATGGCATTTGCCATACCTAAATTACCCTCGGCATTTTCAAAATCTATCGGGTTTACTTTATGAGGCATAGCCGAAGAACCTATTTCACCTGCTTTAATTTTTTGCGTAAAATACCCCATCGAAACATACTGCCATACATCTCTGGAAAAGTCAATTAAAATAGTGTTAATTCGTTTAAAACAATCAAATAGCTCTGCTAAATGGTCGTAATGCTCAATTTGTGTAGTGGGGTAACTGCGTGATAAGCCTAAGGTTTTAAAAACAAACTCATCGGCAAACATATCCCAATCCTCATTTGGGTAGGCCACATAATGCGCATTCATATTGCCAGTTGCTCCACCAAATTTGGCGCCATAGGGTATTTCTTCTAGTACTTCTAGCTGTCCATTAATACGGGCATGAAAAACAGCCATTTCTTTACCCAATAAGGTGGGCGAAG
>CAZGDC010000267.1:0-2847 GCA_964524405.1 uncultured Roseivirgaceae bacterium | reverse complement strand
GCAGAGATAATGTGTTTATTAATACCATTGGCACTAAGCTAATTACAGGCTTAGATAACCGAACGGTTAATATATATGAATTATCCACAGGAGAATTTCTCAAAGAGTATGTATATCCTCAAGGGTCTTGTGGAGGTTGTATAACTCAAGGCATAACCACTCCACACGATGAAGTAATTATTGCAGGCAGGTATGTGGGGGTAAAAATATACAATAACGATACCGCTATTAACACTTTTTGGGAAGATCCCGAAGAAAATTTTTCAGCTCTTAATATTAGCCCTAAAGGCGACTTATTAGTTTCGGTAGATGAAGATTCGGTCGTGGTTTGGGATGTACTTAAAGGTAATAAAAAATATACCTTAGATAAGAATCAACAAGAAAAATCGCCTAAATATGGAATTGATTTAACCTATAAAATAGTAGAACGAAGATCAGATCAATTTAACGATGCCAATTTTAGTCCTGATGGACGTTGGTTGGTTACAGGAGACAACAGCAATATGATTACCTTATGGGATGCAAAAACAGGCAAAAAGATTTCTTATTTTTATGGATACCTGAGTTTTCCTCCTGAAGATGGCCTTGATATTGACCCTAATTCGTATTGGGAAGGCTTTTCAAGTAAGTTACTAACCTTAAAAAATGATGTACAATTATCGCCCGATGGCAAGTATGCCTACCGATCCAAAATAGGATTTGAAGTGCGTAAATGGAAGCTGTCAACGGGTCAAATAGCACAACGATACGGGGGGCATTCTAAAGTAGTAATTGATTTTGCACTTTCTAAAAATGGCAGCAAACTGCTTACAGGTAGTGGCGATAGAACCGTTCATTTATACGATGCTAATACAGGTGAACTCCTTAAAGAATTTAAAGGGCATGTAGGTATGATTTGGGATGTAGCCTTTAGTAATGATGAGTCCAAAATTGCAACTACAAGCAGCGATGGGTCGGTAAGGGTTTGGGATATCGAATCTGGAAAGCAATTAACCTATATTTATTTAAGTAACGACCCTAAAAAAATAACCATAGGCTATACCGTTAAATTTTCACCCAGCGATTTATACTTATTTGTAGGCGATACTAGAGGCACACTAGAACGATGGGAAATTGATACAGGAAAAAAAGTGCAGGAGTTTGTAGGGCATACCAATATATCTATGGATTTTGAGTTTTTCGATAACGGAAAAAAAATAGCTTCTGTAGGTTGGGATAATTCGGTGCGTACCTGGGATATGGCTTCGGGTTTTCAACTCATAAAATTTAAAGGCCATAAAAACCCTGTACATGCCATTGCAGTAAGCACTAATAAATATTGGATGGCCACCGCAGGAACAGACAGAGTCGCCATTTTATGGAATATTAATTCAGGAAAATTAATAAGAAAATTTGTGGGTCATAAAAGCATTATTTCTTCGGTGCAATTTTCGCCAGATAATAAACAGCTTATTACAGGTAGTATAGATGGCGTTACTAAGATTTGGGATTTAGAAACGGGTAAAGAAATAATAACACATTATATAATTGGTAAAAATGATTGGCTGGCAAAAAACACAAAGGGGTATTTTAGTGGCACCGATGGTGCTCAAAAGCAAGTGTTTTTTGTGAAAGGAAACGAAAGTTATTCGTTAGACCAGTTTTTTAATGAGTATTACGATCCTACACTTTTAAAAGGAGCATTGGGTAAAACCTCTAGCAAAAAATCCCTTTTAGAAAAACTAGAAAAATTTCCTCCCCCCTCCACCCGTATAGAATATCCAACGCATGGGCTGGTTCAAAAAAAAACAGCTATAGATATACTCACTAAAACCGTTAATAATGGAGGAGGCATTAAGGCTATTTCTATTTATCATAACGGTAAAATTATTGAAACACGAGAAGGTGACTTACTTAAACGAGTGCTTACGGGTAAATCAATCATACAAAAATTTAAACTTCATTTAGTGTCTGGCACCAATGTAATAAAAGTAGTGGCTTCCAACAAAGCATCTATTGAGTCTAAAGCAGCTCAAGTGGTGGTGGAGTATAAAACGCCAACACAAGAAACGGTTTTGTATGTATTTGCTATTGGAATCAATACCTACAAAAATGAGGCACTTAACTTAAACTATGCCCAAAATGATGCAGAGGCATTTGTTAAATTAATCCAAAAAAAAAGTGACGTATTATTTGATCGGATAGAAACACATGAACTTTATAACGAAGAAGCTACTCGAACCAATATTATGGGCGTGTTGGATTTATTAGCCAATAAAATTAAACCCGGGGATGTATTTTATTTTTATTATGCAGGGCACGGCAGCATAGTGGACGAACAATTTTACTTTGTGCCAACCAATAGCACACGGCTATATAGCAAAGATAAACTAGCAAATGAAGGAATATCGGCCGAAGAACTAAGAGGTAAGTTTCAGAAAATTGCTGCGTTAAAACAACTGGTAATTATTGATGCATGCCAATCGGGTGGTTCGGTCGAATTATTGGCTCAGAGAGGGAGTATGGAAGAAAAAGCCATGGCGCAATTATCGAGAAGCACAGGCATTCATGTGCTTTCTGCGGCTGGTAGCGAGCAGTTTGCTACCGAATTTGATAAGCTTGGGCATGGCGTATTTACCTATGCACTGCTCGAAGCCCTAAGCGGAAAAGCGGATGGAGCACCTAAAGATGGCACTGTTACTATTTATGAATTAAAAGGCTATATCGATTCGCTAGTGCCTGAATATTCTCAAAAATATAAAGGAAAAACCCAATATCCATATACATTTTCAAGAGGGCACGATTTTCCGGTAACAATTATTAAGTAAGGCTTGCTGAAAAATACTCAAGTACAATTATGTATGAAAA
>CAZGDC010000266.1:0-2854 GCA_964524405.1 uncultured Roseivirgaceae bacterium | reverse complement strand
TTTTGAAACTCTTTGGTTTTGGTTTTGATGGCGTTGATTATGAAGCAGATGTTGAGCAGCAGGTTGCTTGGTAGTGAAACCTGACAGTTATCTAACGATAATAACTAGAAACAAACCGTCATAACCGATTGGCTATGACGGACAACCAGCCATATTTAATTTTGCACAAGTGAAAAGGAAAAAAGCCTATAACCGACGATCTTTATTTGGAAACACAGGTGGTGATGGTGAGTGTTTTTATTATAACCATCCTGGCGGTAGTAGTGTTTCTAATTGTTGATTAAATTATACCCTAAGAGCTTGCCCTATAATTTATCAAATATTCTTTAGTAGTCTAGTTGCTTGTTCTACTAAATAAAGTGGCAAAGACAATAATTTAAACCGCTGGTATCAATCAAAGTTTTTTTGGCTAAAATTATTTTTTACAACCATGTTACATATGTTTTTTTGATATTTTACAACCTTGTTTTGTCGGTAAAGCAGGGAATATCCTTCATTCACATATTCCAAAGTATAAAAACACCATAAATAGACAATATCCAAGGCATAATTAACGTTATAAGGTCAATGTAGGATACAAAAATTGACATCAAGCCTTACTTATCTAAAGCAAAAAATGTTTACCCTGCAGAAGCCATCATGTTTCTGAAAAGATATTAAAAATATAAAGCCAATTCAGGAAATAAGCTTTCCGTTAACGGTGCATTTTACCTTGAAGATAATAGTCTATGCCCTTCTGCTAACCTTTATCCAAATAAGTGGTATTTAGAATAGAAAAAACTACACGTTGAGCGAGTTCCAAGTCTATTTGAACGGGTCATGTGTAAGGTGATTTTATTTGAAATTTATTAATAAAAATCACTTCGCCAAGCAATTCAATATGACTGCCCAATTATTTTCGTCCAATTATTTTCTGAAAAATTTGGAAATAACAGCCCGTTGAACAATTCATCATGACTGCGCCAGTACAAAGAAGCCCCCTCCTTTTAAAAAAGCCCCCTATTAAATCAAGCCTTACTCAAATAATCCAGCATAAATCACGATCTAACCTACTGTTTTATAAGCATTTCAAATTACATCAAAGTGTTTCAAGCTAATTTCAAGCAATGAAAACTTCAATTTCATATCCTTTGTTCACTTTCAACCCACAAGGGATAACAGTGATGAATATTCTGAAACCAGTGACAAGGTATAGCAATCAGTTTTACCAATCAGATCAAATTCAGAACCAACAACCCCAACAACATAATAGCGGTGATCATTACAACGATTGGGAAAATGTTGGCAGCAATGGTGGTGGTGTTAGTAACAGGATTAATGGACAAAACTGTATACGTTTCCGTTACTGGAAGAATTGTGATTAGCCATTATTCCGAAAACTATTTATACAAACCATAAATTTTTTATAACAACCAAAGGAAAATACCATGAACATTACTAGATTAATTGTAACCGGTGTAATAACCGCTAGCTTATTTACCAGCACGATATTAAATGCAGCTGGAAATTCTTCACCGAAAAAACAATACAGCAAAACTACTTACTCAAAAAGTGACCGAAGACAAGCCCCCGTGGTCAGAACCAAAGAATATGTTGTGCCTGGAAGTATCGCTATCGGTATCGCCAAACAGCATGGTTACCGTTTTCCTTCACGAGCAGGAAAAACAAAGGCATTCTGGAGATTAGGCAAAAGAAGAATTTTCAGAAAAACTGGAACCTGCAAATTTGTTGGAATGCACTGGGAGGTTAGAGCAAAAAGAATATGCCCTATTATGGGTTTTGTTGCTCCTAGATCAAAATCAAAATGTAAAGTACTGAGAAAGGGATGGAAAATAAAAGAAATAAAATTACAGGGAAAATATGTTTGGAGTGAACGCCCAGTAAATACCAATCAACCTCTTTTTACAGCTACGTCTAAAAATGATTCCAGTGCAATTAAAATAGTAACAATTAAAACCGTCACTCTAATTGGACCTGAAGGCCCTTTTAATAAATTCGAAGAAGCCTTTAACCATTGCTCACAATCTAATTACCAACCTTAATTCATAACCAAGAGAAAATAATCATGAAAACATTAATGAAAAAAATAGCCCTCTCTCTGTTGTTAATTGGCTTTCATAGCCTGTCTATCGCAGCCTCCAATGAAATACAGATGGAGCAAGGACAAACAAGAACCGTTAACCTGAAGATGTTCGGAGCTTTAACGGCATCCTCAGTCAGTGTTAGTGGTCAAGGGGTGTCTGCACGGATAGTGAGGAAATCTTTCGGGACTGTGAGAGTTAGATTAAGAACCGAGGAAGGAACTCCGGCTGGACTAAAATCAATTAGAGTAAGGTTAGCAGCAGGGATCAATCAAACTCCTCTATATGTTTATGGCATCGAACATGCCCCCTATACAACTACCGGCCCGAATAAAACAGGATACTTTCAGAAAGTAGAAATAACTATGCCAGCGATTCATGGGAAAGTTTTTGTTCAATCCAATTCTAGAACTTGTTTTGGTTCTAATAGTGGGATGGTAGACGGTTCTGTTACTATGGGCGGATATCCCGTAAAAAGAATAGGTAATAAGCGTATTTTTTGGGTTACTTCTAGTGACAACTCTACTAGAAATACAGCCTGTATTTTATCGGTTAGGCAGGAATCAACTATGAGGAAGAAACTAAGCCAGCCAAGAAATATCACCGTCTCATTTAATAAAGACACTTCCGTACCAGCAGAAAAATTAGATGCTCCTCAACTTAGAACCGCTAACGGAGAAACTGTATTCACCAACAATCGAAACGGAAATAGCCCTAATGTGAATTACCAATTTACTACCGTAGGATCGGTCACTTTCCAACCAAATTACCGT
>CAZGDC010000265.1:0-2855 GCA_964524405.1 uncultured Roseivirgaceae bacterium | reverse complement strand
GTTAATGTATTACTGAAGGTAGTAGGTTACACTTATATAGTTATTATTTTACACAAGCCAAATACAAGTTTGCAAAGCTTGTTGCCGCTTGATCTTCGCCAGCTCTACTGGCTCTGAAATATTGTCTCCGTAGCCAGCCACAACCACTAGCAGTAACAATTTCCATTTCATCAAAAGTTAACTTTTTCATAGTTTCTAGCATTTATTTATCAAAATAAAATCCCTCACCAAATGAAATATTCATTGCCAAGGGATTGTTTACTCAATAGTAAAATTATTGCATTTTGCAAGCAATATATGCATTAGCAAATTGCACAGCAGCTGCCCAATCACCATCTCTTCCTGCTCGCCTAGATTGTCTTTTCAGCCAACCACATCCGCCCGCATTCACATTTTCCATTTCAATAAAATTAAGCCTTTTCATTTTGTTTTGATTTATGTTGTACATTTTTCTATTTTCAATCTTACTAATATTTTTTTAGAAAAGCAATCATTTAATATAATTATATTGTTTTTATATTGTTTTTATATTGTTTTTATATTGTTTTTATATTGTTTTTATATTGTTTTTATAATTAATCAATGTTTTCTAAGAACGTAAAAAAGAATGAGTAATATAGCCCTAACTGGTTATAGTAAGAATTGAACCTTCTTGAATAACAACAGAATTAAGGAGTAAAAGCTGTTTAGAGCAACTATTTTAGACAAATCTGCAATTGAAATGCATATTTGTCCAAAATAAGAAAATTATTTATGCCTATTAATGGTATAATCAACTACATATTGAAGCAATATGGAAAGAGTAAAAATTAGTATTACATACCATTGTGAAACATAAATTCAATATAATACCCCATCTTTTATGACATTTTAATAAAATAATACCACCCTATTTGTTACAATAATGTATGTTTGTTACATGACAAGAAGGAGTTTATACAAAGAACTATTACACTGGAAAAATAGTAGCAATAGAAAACCTTTAATTTTAAGAGGAGCCAGGCAAGTGGGCAAAACCACACTTGTACATCAGTTTTCTGAAGAGTTTGAACAGTATATCTACTTAAACTTAGAAAAAATAGAAGATAAAAAAATAATAGAAAACTATGATACATTAACAAATTTAATGAACAAAATATGCTTTGAAAAAAACTTAGCATCTTATCACAAGAAAGAAACCCTCCTTTTTATTGATGAAATACAAGAATACCCTGAGCTACTAAATGAATTAAGATATTTTTTAGAAGAATTACCAAACTTGTATGTTATTGCAGCAGGAAGCTTATTAGAAATGGTTTTAAATCAGAAGATTAAATACCCAGTTGGAAGAGTCTCTTTTATGATTGTAAAACCTTACACATTTATTGAATTTTTAAGATCCATTGATGAACACAAAGCGATTGAAATAGCAAACGTTATTCCTTTGCCCGAATATGCAAAAGAAAAAATACTAAAGCTCTTTCATATTTACGCATTAATTGGTGGTATGCCAGAAATAGTTGAGGAGTATAAAAGGACTAAAGATGTATTATCTCTAACAAATACGTATGAATCATTAATAATGGCCTATATAGATGATGTAGAAAAGTATGCGAAAAATAAAACTCAAAATAACATATTGAGACATATTATTAGAACCTTTTTAAAATTTGCTAGTGAAAGAATAACCTTTGGAAACTTTGCAGAAAGTAGCTATGGAAGTAGAGAAGTAGGTGAAGCAATGCGCACTATTGAAAAAACACATTTGTTAAATCTTGTTTACCCAACAACAAATACAAATTTGCCGATACTCCCAAATTTAAAAAAGAAACCGAGGTTGCAAATTTTAGATACAGGATTATTAAATTATTTTTCTAAAATTCAGCATTTAATTGTAGGGTCTAACAATTTAACATCTGTATTCAATGGTAAAGTAATTGAACATCTGGTAGGCCAAGAATTATACGGATTGGAATATTACCCTTTATTTAAGCTGGCATTTTGGGTGAGAGACAAAGCAGGGTCTTCTGCAGAAATGGATTATGTGTATGACTATAAAGGAAAACTAATACCTATTGAAGTGAAATCCGGTAAATCAGGAACCCTAAAATCTCTTCATGTTTATATGCAAAAAACAACTCATAAAATGGCTATTCGATTCTATAATGGAGACTTAAAAATAGACCATATTGACACTAAAGAAGCAAATTATTATCTGCTTAGTTTGCCTTATTTTTTAGTTTTTAAAATTAAGGAGTACTTACACTGGTTTGAAAAAGAAGTAAACGAAACTGATAGAGACCCTACTTATGCCTGTTAATCGTATAGTCGATTAGCTTCTGAAGCGAATTTTTATAATCAGAATCGGGAAAACTATTCAGAATTTCTAGTGCTTCTTGATGGTATTTATTCATTACTTCAATGGAATATTCTATTCCCCCAGATTGCTTTACAAAGGCAATAACCTCTTTCACCTTTTTAGGCTTATGGCTATGGTTTTTTATAATATTTATAATTTTACGCTTCTCTCCCCAAGAGGCATCTTTTAAAGCATATATTAATGGAAGGGTCATTTTCTTCTCTTTAATATCAATGCCAACTGGTTTTCCTATTTCTGCAGTGCCATAATCAAAAAGATCATCCTTAATTTGAAATGCCATGCCTACTTTAATGCCAAAATTCCACATTTTATCAATCATTTCTTGTGGTTGTTTAGCCGAGCTTGCCCCTACTGCACAACAAGATGCTATTAGTGAGGCCGTTTTTTGACGAATAACATCATAATACACATCTTCGGTAATATCGAGTTTACGAGCCTTCTCCATTTGAAGCAATTCGCCTTCGCTCATCTCCTTTACTGCTCTAGAAACAATCTT
>CAZGDC010000264.1:0-2879 GCA_964524405.1 uncultured Roseivirgaceae bacterium | reverse complement strand
GTTTTATGTAGAAAATTACGGGCAAGCTCTTGTGTATTTTTTGAATTTCCAATAAAAATATTTTCTTCTATTATAATCACAGGGCGTTTCAAAAAAGTGTACTCCTCAAGGATGAGTGATTTAAAATCTAACTCTGTAAGGCTTTTATCTTTGAGCCCTAGCTCTTTGTATTTGCGAGCAATTTTTGAAAATAGTGCTTCGTAACTACCTGCCATATTTTTCATTTCAGCTAACTGGTTTTCGGTAATAAAATCAAATTTTATGTCTTGAAAATCGAAACCGAGTGCTTTTAATTGGAGTTCCTGAATAATTCGCTTAGAGGTAGTGCAAGTGGATAAATAATAGACTTTTTTCATTATACCATATTAACAATAAAATGCCGCATTACTTAATTTCTACCTCATACAATAAGCGAGCTTGTAAACCTTTCATAGATTTAACATGTTCTAGCATTTGAGCATACGGATACATATCTCCTAATTTTGCTTTCATAAGCTTGGCTTGCGTATTGCTTTCAAACTCTTTTAAAAGTTCTTCTAACACTGTTTTTTGTTCGGGGTAATAACGTACCTTATAATCATCTGCCACTCCTGCTTTTTCAGCTGCAATGGCTATGGCATCGTCTAAATCACCCAAAACATCAACTAATCCATTTTCTTTAGCTTGCGTACCTGTCCATACTCGGCCAGAGGCAACGGCTTTTAAATCTTCGATTGTCATATTTCTTCCTTCGGCAGCTTTAGAGGTAAAAAGTTCATACCCTTCTTCTACACTATTTTGAATGATTTGCTTTTCGGCCTCTGTTAATGCCCTAGAGGAGGTCATCATGCCAGAAAATTCGCCAGTAGAAACTCCATCGGTAGTAATGCCTAATTTATTAGCCATAAAATCGCCCATATTAAAGATAATTCCGAATATACCAATAGAGCCTGTGATGGTATTGGGCTGTGCAACAATGGTATCTGCTGCCATGCTTATATAATAGCCGCCCGAAGCTGCATAATTACCAAAAGAGGCAATAACTGGTTTCGTTTCTCGTGCTTTTACAACCTCTCTCCAAATAAGGTCGGAGGCTAAAGCACTCCCACCTGGTGAGCTTACACGCAATACAATGGCTTTAATTTTTTTATCTTCTCGTGCTTTGCGAATTTCTTTGGTAAATTCATCAGAGCTAATTTGTCCTTTTTCTCCTTTCCCATCCACAATATCTCCTTCGGCTATAATTACGGCAATTCTGTTTTTTGAGCTATTCGATTTTTTAAATGACTTATTATACTCTTGAAAATTCACAAAATTGAGGTCTTTGGTATTTTCTACTGCTAAACGATCTGCAATTAATTGCAAAAACTGATCTTTATAAAGTGTGCCTGTAATTAAACCAAGGTCGGTTGCTTGGGTTAAATTTTGCGCTAACATTTTTACGGATATATTTTTGAGTGTAGCCGCTGGCATATCTAAATCAATGGCCATTTCAGCCACCATTCGATCGTATATCGAATTTAAAAACGAGGTGGTTTGCAGTCGGTTTGCATCGCTCATTTTATCTAAAAATAAGGGCTCTACGGCACTTTTAAATGTGCCTACTCTAAAAATTTGCGGTTCAATTTCTAATTTCTCAAACGTGCCTTTTAAAAATGGAGTAGTTGAAGACAAACCGTTCCATTCAACACCGCCTGCTGGGCTTATGTATAATTCATCGGCTACAGATGAAAGGTAAAAACCTCCTTCTGTTAAGTAATCGGCATAGGATATAATAAATTTGCCAGAGGTTTTAAATTCGACCAAGGCATCTCTTACTTCTGCTCCCATGGCAAACCCTCCCATTAACGATGGAGCTGACAGCATTATTCCTTTAATTTTATCATTTGTGGCGGCATGCTCTAGTGCTCTTTTTAAGTCTATTACGCCAATTTTTTTTGCTCCAGCTCCACTAAAACCTAACTCTGAAAAAGGATCACTAAAACTTCTATCTGCAAGAGGATGATTCAAATTTATGTGTAATACCGTGTTCTCACTTACCGTTACTTCTCCTTCATTTTCTACTACCGCTATAATAACAGCAAAAAATAAAAAACTAAACAGAAAGAATACAACTAATGCTAAAAAGCTAGCAAAAAAATTTCTAAGGAATTTCATTTAATTTATTTTGTTTAGGTATAATTAAAATCTTTCAAATTACCCTGTTAGAAAGCAAGCCAACTGTAAGATTAAAAACAAAAGTAAAACTAATTCACTTTATCATAATAATCTATTCTACTAATAGTCGATAATTAATTTGAATGGCGTAAAATTGTTTTAAACAAATAATTACTAATACCATATTAACATTGAAATGCCGCATTAGATTGCTTCTGTTTCACAATCTCAAAATTAAAATGGTATAAGCCATAGCTGCTAACATATATGTATAAAAAAGTTTTTTTGCTATTAGGTTCAAACCTTGGAGATAGAAAAAGTATTTTACGCAATTCCCAAGCCGAAATTAATAAAGACATTGGCATTATTACACAAGTTTCCTCTATTTATGAAACATTGGCTTGGGGTATAGAAGACCAACCGGCATTTTTAAATCAAGTACTGCTAGTTGAAACAAAACTTACCCCACAAAATTTACTTAAAAAAATAAACAAAATTGAACAAAATTTAGGAAGAATACGACACCAAAAATGGGCTGAACGATTAATAGATATAGATATTTTGTATTATGAAAACCTAATTATTGATACCAATAATTTAACAATTCCTCATGCTGAAATAGCAAACCGAAGGTTCACCTTAGTGCCCTTGGTAGAGATTGCTGCAAATTTTATTCATCCCAAATTAGATAAATCGCAAAAAGAATTACTCTTAATTTGCCAAGATAAATTGGAGGTGAGAAA
>CAZGDC010000263.1:0-2892 GCA_964524405.1 uncultured Roseivirgaceae bacterium | reverse complement strand
TTGCTACAAAAAAGAGCGCAGTTAGTATTTTATACCGCTTGGGTAATTGCAAATAAAGAGGAAAGATTGGTGGTGGATAAACCTACAAGTGAAAAGGTAGAGAAAGATTAATATATTTTTCGGGAAGTTTTGGGTTGGGGTTACTTATCAAGTATATGATTGTTAATTTTAATTTGGTATTAAACTGGCAAAATTCATCTGGTTTTTCTTTTTCAGAACTTTTTCAGCATGCTGAAAAAGTAGTTTCTCCTTATAATACATTTATTTTTAGTGTTGCTATTATAATAATGGCAGTATTGTTTTTTATTGATTGGAAAATGAACCAAGGGAAAGACCACAGCAAAAATGTGGGCAAACAAAATAAATAGTATTATTATGGAATAATTTAGAGCTTAAAAATTATAAAAAAAATAAATTTAAAAAAATATTCGTTGAATAAATTAAAGGAAAAAGAATTAGTTGATATTAATGGTGGACTATTTGGAATTTTCTGTATTAGAGGACTCCTTGACGGAATTAAAGGGAAACGCTACGTTTAATTGGGGATGCTGCGGCAGAAAAAGAAAAAACAGTGATAGATGAGCAGAGCATGGTGTTGTATTCATACTCTGCTTTGATTTAAATATTTTTTATGAAAGTTAATATTGCAATACCTACTTTAATCATTTTAATAGTAAGTGGTTTTTTTTCGTTTGGCCAAATACAAATTACTGTAGTAGATTCAATTACAAACGAAAGTGTTCCATTCGTGCATGCAACTATTTTTGGTGGTGCAACTATAGCAATTTCAGATTATAACGGAGTTCTCAATATCCCTCTTAACAATCTTGTTTCAAAGAACTCAAAAATCACACTTATTCTTAATCATATTGCTTACAAACGTGCAATCATTAATATTAATGATAATACTGCTTCAATTGTTGTAGAAATGGTTAGAGGCGAGTTTTTACTCGACCCTGTGACCATCGAATATAATGAAAAACATGTTCAAGATATATTAATTCTTAAAGGTTTTTTTAGAAGTTATCAATTAGAAAATAATATACTAAAATTTTATTCAGATGGGTTTGTTGAGTATAATGTGCCATTAGATGGGAAAAATAAGCTTTTGAAAAACAATATTATAGAACATAGAACATTTTGGAATGAAAAATTAGTAAAGCAAGATAAGACACGATCGTTTGATTTAAGAATTGACAGTTTTGGGCCACCTTTTTTATACGGATATTCCACTATTGAAAATTTGAACAGTAAATTTTCAATAGTGGATAAGGGTGAAAAGACCTTTGACATTGTGGATTCTAATATTTCAATAGGTAGGATATTGTTTGATGATAGTTTAAATATTATGAATTTGGATGTTGATATAGACTTTCCAAATAAAGATAAAGTGCGTAAGGCTTTTGGGTATAGTTTAATTTATGAAAAAAGCATTAGTTCAGAAGTTTATATGCCAGCACTAAAACAGCCATTGAAAAACAACTATGAGCAACTTTATAGAAAAAGTGACTATAGAAAAATTCTTTTTAAGCACAAATCGGAGAAAGACTACAGGACTATAGAAATTGTACAAGAATTTTATATTGAGGAAAGATACTATTTAACTAAATCCGAATTAGCTTCAATTGAATTAAATCAGTATGACCAAATAAAATATTCAAGCAGCGATCAAGAGAATTATACTAAACGAGTATCAAAGCTAAATATTCCGAAATTGCCAGATATGATTACAATAAGTTTAAATAAAGAGTTATCTAAAATTGAACCTGACACAGAGTGTTTTACTTGCGATAATTAGTAACCCCCTACCCCACTCATCCTCGGTGTGTCGTGAATGCAAAAAACGGTACAACCCCATCAGAGTCACTCCTTTTTCAGAAAGACTCTAATGCTATAATATTTTTGCAACCAATTTGCAAGTTTAGTACCCCCTTTGGTGTTTTTACCAATGTGGCCCCAACCCTACTGCTTGGTTCATGCCTCATGAACCTATTCTTCAGAAACCGAACGGAGCAAATTTACCTTAGCATCTGCAAACTAAAATTATTGCGTTTGCAGGTGATACCGGCAGCCTTAAAAATGTGGGTAAACAAAAAAATAGTATTATTATGGAAAATTTAGAATTTAAAAATTATGGGGTGGCAGAACTAAGTCATCAAGAACTTCAAGAAACTGAAGGAGGGTTTATTGGATTAATAGGCGCCTATATTTTACAAGCAGCAGTTGTTGGATCTTTAGCGGCTGGGGTGTATGCAAGTTATCAAGCAGGTTATAGTCAAACACAATAATTATTATATTATGGAAAATTTAGAATATCTTGAAGTTGAAAGCCTAAGTGAAGTTGAAAATAATACTACCGAAGGCGGATTTCTTCCGTTAGTTGCAGTTGGGTTAGGCTTATGGGGAGGAGTTGCTCTTATGGCTTATGGGGCAGGTTATTTAGTCGGCACAATAGAAAATACTCTACAATAAAACTATATACCCTTCCTTTTTTGTTAAGGGAAGGGTATATTTAATCTTTAAAAAAACTAGAATATGGTAAAGAAAGGGTTAATATATTTTTCGGGAAGTTTTGGGTTGGGGTTACTTATCAAGTATATGATTGTTAATTTTAATTTGGTATTAAACTGGCAAAATTCATCTGGTTTTTCTTTTTCAGAACTTTTTCAGCATGCTGAAAAAGTAGTTTCTCCTTATAATACATTTATTTTTAGTGTTGCTATTATAATAATGGCAGTATTGTTTTTTATTGATTGGAAAATGAACCAAGGGAAAGACGGCAGCAAAAAATCTAGTTGGGATTAAAGACTCTCTTGTGCAAAGTGTTAATTTGTATCTAATATTGGTCTAATTATTGTTTTGGTCTATAAGTTGCTAATCCCTATTAATGAA
>CAZGDC010000262.1:0-2902 GCA_964524405.1 uncultured Roseivirgaceae bacterium | reverse complement strand
TTCTGAAAGTTAATATAAAAAAATCCCGATTAATCGGGACTGCTTTTAAGGATACTTTCCGTTTTCCTTATCGCGACTATCTGCTTTGTTTGGCAACAGCCGCTAATCATTTGATCCCAATGGGATTTTCTAATTCAAAAGTATCGCTGATTTTTTAAACTCGCAAATTATCTTTTTGTTAACAGAATGTTAATAACCCCTTGTTAGTGTTTATTAAAAACCGCAATTTTATCATTCAACTTAATAACTATGGCAAAAAACGTTTATTACTCAGACTATTTACAATTAGATAAAATTTTAGGCGCTCAGCAAACCGAAAGTGGGTTAGCAGGAGATGAAGCCCATGACGAAATGCTCTTTATTATTATTCATCAAGCCTATGAGCTTTGGTTCAAGCAAATGAAGCATGAAATGCAGTCGATTGTAGATATTATGAATAAGCCAACCATAAACGATAATTCGCCCGATGTGTTTGCAGTAGTGCATAGGCTTAAACGAATTGCAACTATATGGCAATTGGGCATTCAACAAATTGATGTGCTCGAAACGATGACCCCCTTGGATTTTCTCGATTTTAGAGATCAATTAAGGCCAGCATCTGGCTTTCAGAGCTTTCAATTTAAAATGTTAGAAGCCATGATGGGGCTTAAATTTGAAGATCGACACGGTAAAGCGTTCTATCAAAGTCATTTACGAAAAGAACATATAGATGAAATAGCCAAAATAGAAGCTCAGCCTTCTTTAATTGAGCTATTAAATGCTTGGTTAGAGCGTATTCCATTTTTTGGTACCGATTATTATGATGAAACAAAAGAAGTTAATTTACACCCTTTTTGGGTGGAGTATCAAAAAGCGTTTGCTTCTACACTTAACGAGAATGATACTGAAATGCTGAATGCTTTTGAGCAGTTTTTTTATACAGAAGGCAAACAAAAAGGAAACCGATTAAGTGCTAAAGCAAACCGGTCTGCCCTCTTTATTTTGGCGTATCGAGATTACCCATTATTGCAAATCCCTTTTCAATTATTAGATACCTTAATTTTAATAGATGAGCTTATGAGTACTTGGCGATCTCGCCATATATCTATGGTTGCACGTATGATTGGGGTGCGCACGGGAACAGGAGGCAGTACTGGTGCTGATTATTTAAGTAAATCGCGTGATCATCATGGGGTTTTTAATGAGCTTTCGGGACTTAATACGTATTTGGTACAACGCAAAAATTTGCCTAAGTTGCCCATAACACTTAAAAAAAGATTGGGATTTAGCTAACTTAATTATGACAGGAGGGTTAAGGGATGCGAATACTGCTTTTAATACTCAAACTGCGGTTTTCATCAAAAGGGTTCATTGAATTAACGAGCATTATTTTTTGGTAATTAAACAACGCCTCTTGTGTAATTTTTTTTGTAGTTATAACCTTTTTGCTAATAAGTTGAGCCCTCATGGTGCCTTCTAGCAAAGGGGTTTCTGGTGTTACCCAGTCTCGACCATCAAAAAGCAAAACAGTAAAAATGCTGGTATCGGTTACTAGTCCATTTTTTATAATAATAATGTCATCAGCATTGCCTCTTTGATTGTATAAATTATCGAGCTCACTTCGGTCTTCAAATTTATGGCCATAGCTAATGTTGCTTTCAATAATTTTTAACGTTTTTACAACTTTAGGCACGTAAGGTTCAAAACTGATTCCATGTATTTTTTTATCGTATAAAATTCTGCATTTCCATTTGCCTTTTACCACAAAGTTGGGGAGGGGAATTTTATCTAACGCTAATTTTGTTTTGGTATTAAACAGAATGCTCCTACTCTTGTTTGCCCTAATGGTATGCCAAAATAAATTTTGGAGTTTTCCATCAACACACGCAATAGTTTCAATTAAAAGAGACATACACTTTATCTAACATTTCTTGGTATTCAGATGTTGCATTGCTTTGGGCCGTAACTCCTCCTCCGCTTCTAAATACAAATTTATCATTTATTTGTTCAATATAACGAATTATTACACCACTATCAATATTTATTCCATCAAATACTCCCATTATTCCTGTAAAATATTTTCTAGGGGTTTGTTCCACTTTAGTTATAATTTCAATTGTTTTCTTTTTGGGAGCCCCAGATATTGAACCTGCTGGCAATAAAGCAAAAATTATATCTCCCAGTTGATCTAAATAGTTTACGGGCATGTTCCCCTCAATTTTTGAAGAAACCTGGAGCAATGTTTTATTATTCGTTTTTACTTTTTCTACATACCGATAGTTGATAAGTGTAACATCGGTGGCCACTTTACTTAAATCGTTCCGAATTAAATCAACAATGGTGGCATGCTCTGCCTGCTCTTTTTCGTCATTCAGCAGAATGTCCTTTGCCTCCGGAATGGCTGCATTAATGGTTCCTTTCATTGGATAACTTGAAATTTTTCCACCTGCGATTTTTATAAACGGCTCTGGAGAAAATGCTACCAACTCATGTTCGAGCAGTAGTTTATACGGTGCATTGCTACGGCAAAAAATTGATTTTAAATTTAAATTGGTTGTAATGGGGGTTGGCATCGTAAGATTAAGTAAATAAGAATTTCCGTAATTTAGCTCAGCTTTTACTTGGCTAAAGGCCTTTTTATAAGACGCAAACGCAATGGGGTTTGCCTTAAAGGTAAAGGCTTTATTAGGCTCTGCTGTGGGAGTATTTTTTTTTATCCCATTAATATCAAACGCAATGGTGGAAGGAAGATCCTTTAATTGATAGACAACTGGCCTTTTTAATTCAAAATCAATCATAAAAAAGAAGGGCAATTGTTGCCCTCCCCACTCATTCATTAAATTAATAGCCTGTTGTTTGGTGTACATTGGCTGCAAAGCTAGAAGTAGTCTTTTTTAAAATCTATTATTAGTAAATAAATTTT
>CAZGDC010000261.1:0-2906 GCA_964524405.1 uncultured Roseivirgaceae bacterium | reverse complement strand
TACTTCCCTTTCTCCAAAATAACATCTGCCTGCTCTCTTGCCTTGGTCATAATGGCATCAGCTTGTTTATTGCCTTCTGCCTCCACTTTGGCAGCTTTTACATTGCCTGTATCAATAAGCTTTTTGCCTGTAATTTCTGCTGCTTTTTTCTTAAAAGGATTGCTGCCAGCCTCTTTTATTAAATTATCGCGCTGGGTTTTAGCTTCTGCTCTAATTTGAGCGGCAGCCTTTTTAGCTTCTGCTTTTACTTTATCTGCTTGTTTTTGGGCATCGTTCAATAATTTATCTGCTTCTGCTTGCGCTTTTTCGTTAAGCTCCTCCTTGCTGGTGGGCAAGTCAAGTCCTGTTTTTTCTTTTACTAAATCAACTGCTTTATTTACCACTGCTTCCGTTACTTTGTCTGTTACAGCACCTTTCATATCAGAACCAAGTAAGCTCACTTTCGGACTATCATACGGCCCTGTAATACCTAGGTTAAGTTTAATTGTGGAGGATGGTTTTTCAGAACCGCCCATTAATTTATTAAGTGCAGCATTGGCTTGTTCACCTAACTGCCCCGTTGGAATACTCGTTGCAATTTTATAATCGAGGTTGCCCTCAAGGCTTGTATTGCCCGATATGGTTGATTTATTACCATCAATTATTACATCAAAAGGAGCTACGTTTACCACTCCATTTTCAATGGTAACGTTCATCTTAATGTCTTTCAAAGCCATTTCTTCTTTAGCTCCTTTGCTAGTAAATTTGCTAAGTGCTGTTACAAATTTTCCGCCTGTTAATTTAGCAGAAGCAATTTTTAATAAACCTCCGCCATTTACGGTCTCATTAATTGGCATTAGCTCTTGGTCTAAATCGCCACTCATTGTAAAATTAGTGGTTAAGCTACCTTGTATATTTTCAGCAATTGGAGCTAGTTTTTGTACCGTATTAAACGCTTTAAACGCTTCTTGAATGGAAATACTATTAATGCCAAAATTCATATCGAATTTGGGAGCCGAAGGATTTTCGGTGTCATATACTCCGTTGAAAATAATTTTACCACCAAGGGTTTTGGTGCTAAGGTTTTTCATATCTAAAATGCCGTCTTTAATAATGAGCTTGCCTTTGGCATCGGTTAAAAACAACCCATCATATTCAATATTTTTTAGGTTAGCGTTCATTACAAAATCAATATTTTTAGGAATAGCCGTGTCATAGGTTTCTTCTTCCACTGATGTGGAATCCTCTTGAACCGATTCTTCTACTACTACATCAGAAGTTGTCATAAATTCATCTACTAAAATAGTATTGGAGGTAAGGGTTAGGTTACCAGAAAGCACCTCATTAGGCATGAGCGCATAATTAATGTAGTTACTAAGTTTGCCGGTTGCGGAAAAATCACTTTGCCCAACCTTAGATTCAAAAGCATCCAAATTAATGCTTTCAGGAGTAAAACTTGCTTTGGCCGTTGAAATACTCATTCCTTGAGGCAGGTATGCTACATCTGAATAATAAAATTCTGATAAATTAAATTTGCCACTCGCAGGTATGGTAGAAGTTAAGGTATCATACACACCTTTGGCTTGGATGTTGGCATTCAACATTCCTTTCAGCTCCATTCCCTCCATGGGAAAAAGCTGCATCATTTCTGCAAAATTTATTTTGGCCGAAGCATTTAAATCTAGTGGATAATCAATTAGATTATCAATTTTTAAGGTAGCATCAATAGGATTGTTGCCTAGCTCAATATGAAATTTACTAATGTCAATTTTGGTGTTATCAATGTTTCCATCTTTATTATCAATCACCATTTTAAACTGCACATTATCTACCGCAGTAGGCAAGTCTGGGTATTGAAATCGGCCATCTTTAATGCTCATTAACACATTAAAAGCAGGCATTCGATCATTGGTGTACATGCCTTTTAAGCTAGTATTAAATTCAACCAACCCTGAGGCTGTTAAGCCTTCAAAATCGGTTGTGTATAAGGCAGGCACTAAGGATAAAATACTTTTAAAGCTATTGTTTTTTGAGCTGATGTTTAAGTCCATATCAAACCCTTGTTCGGGCATACTAAACCACCCGTCCATGCCCATCGCAAATTGGTTTAACTTAAACTCATTGTCTTTAAAGGTAAATTTAAAAGCATCCATATCCATGGAAAGCGCCATATTGGCTGTTAGCTTTTTGTTTTTCATATAGGTTACTCCATCGTAGCTTATGGTTGCGAGTGTAGCTTCGGTTTGCATAAGCATATCGAATAGCGTTAATGAAAAATCGCCTGACCCCGTATGGTTAAGGTCTTTAATTTCCATTACAAACGGAATGGTTTCATCATCATAAGTTATGTCTCCACCAATAATTTGCCATTTTTCGATGGATATTTTAAAAGGTTTAGAGGGTTTCTTCGTTGTTTCTACTACCACTTCTGTGGTTTCTTCGGAGGCAATAGCAATATCGTAATTGGCTTTGCCATTGGCTAGTACTTTAATCCAAATTACAGGGTGATCGAGTAAAATTCCTTGCACACTCATTTGGTCATCAAAAATTATTTTTTTTAGATTTAGCTCTACTTCCATCTTATCAATGCCAAAAATAGTTTTGCCAGCAAAGTCATCTCTGCCAATAACAGTAAGCTCTTGAATGCTAACTGTTAAATTTGGGAAATTTGGAAAAATAGAAAGGTCAAAATTATTAATATCAAAATTAATATCTGCATTTACAGAGGCCGCTAGTTCTTTATCAATAGCGGCCTTTATATCATCCTTAAAAAAGTAAGGAAGCGTAAAAAGGATGCCTAGGAATGTAATAAGCAACGATGCGAAAATAATAAGTGCTTTTTTCATTAGTTTTATGTACTGTTTATAAGTGTAGTATGGTACAAAAATACAATTATCGAAACGTATCAAATTAATAGAGCTAAAAAT
>CAZGDC010000260.1:0-2955 GCA_964524405.1 uncultured Roseivirgaceae bacterium | reverse complement strand
AAAACCGCTTATTAAGAGAAATCAAAAGATTGGAACTTCAAATATCCTTACTGGCTAAAAAATAAGCATGTTTTTGTCAATCATTAATTAGTTAATTATATTTGACCGTCCGTTCAGTCATAAAATAATAATGAGCCCCAAAACACCCCTACAAAACGAGCAGATTAGAGTTAAAAGCAGCCAGAAAATAATGGAGGCTGCTTTTAAGTTGATTGCCACCAATGGGTATGAATCTACCAGTATTGCAATGATTGCAAAAACGGCAGGGGTGTCTAAAGGCTTACTCTATAATTATTTTGGAAGTAAAGAAGAGTTGCTAAAGGCGGTGGTATTAGCATCCGTGCAAGAAGGAGATAATTTGATTAAACAATTAATAGACCCCGACCCTAACGTTACTTTAAAGAATATGTTTTCGTGGTTTTTTACAGAACTAAGAGAGCGGCCTGACCATTGGAAATTAATGACTAAACTTACGTTTAAAATAGAAAAGTTCGACTTTGTACATAAAATTCTTACCTCAAAAATGGATGCATATATTAGATTGCTCGAAGAGCTTTTGAGGCAAATAGGATATAAACATGCAGGCAGCGAAGCTCGCATTTTAAGCGCTACTTTAGATGGTATTGGAATACACGCTTTTTTTATGAAAGAAGACTACCCTACCGTTGAAATGGAAGACTATTTAATTAACAAATATTGTAAATAGGAAAAATGAATACTGTAAAAGTAACTGATACTCAAATAGGTTTCTCCAATAGCTATCGGAGTAATAACGAAGCAATAGTAATTATTAAACTAATTACTATTGTGCTCTTTGTTTTTTTTGGCGGAACCATTTCTATGGCACAAACGGCCAAAGAAATTATTAAAAAAGCGGATGATAAAATGCAGGGAACATCCAACAAATCAGTGATGAAAATGACCATTATGCGCCCTGACTGGAAACGAGAAGTAACGATGAAGGGTTGGTCGTTGGGCAGAGATTATAGCCTTATTTTAATAACAGCTCCTGCAAGAGATAAAGGTTCTGCCTTTTTAAAAAGAACGAACGAAATGTGGAACTGGCAACCCTCCATCGATCGAGTAATAAAAATGCCTCCTTCTATGATGTTGCAATCTTGGATGGGTTCTGATTTTACGAATGACGACCTTGTAAAACAGTCATCTGTAGTAAATGATTATACCCAAACTTTTGAGCAAGACACGGTAATTAATGGAATGGAATGCTTTAAAATTAATATGATTCCCCACGAAGAAGCGGCAGTGGTTTGGGGAAAAGTGTTGGTTTATGTGGAAAAAAAAGATTTTAACCAGCTTTTGGTAAAGTATTATGATGAAGATGATTATTTGATAAACACTATGGTATTATCAAACATTAAAAAAATGGGAGGTCGTATAATTCCTACGCACCTTGAAATGATTCCGGCAGATGAACCTGAAAACAAAACAGTAATTGATTACCTACACATGGAGTTTGATTTAAACATTAAGGAGTCATTTTTCTCTTTACAAAATATGAAACGGATAAGATGATTTTAGTCCACAGCAATTAGTCGACTATCGACCGAATGCTGTGGACTAAAATTGAACATTGCTAATTAAAAAATTATGTACATACTTTTAGCTTGGCGCAACATTTGGAGAAATAAACGAAGAAGTTTTATTACTATTGCTTCCATCACTTTTGCTGTTTTATTGGCAAGTTTTATGCGCTCTATGCAATTGGGTTCGTATGAACGTATGATTGAAAATGCCGCAGGTTTCTACACTGGTTACATTCAAATACATCAAAATGGATATTGGGATGAAAAAATTATAGACAATAGCATGGTGCAAGATGGAGACCTAATGGCAATAATTGAATCCATTCAAGGAGTTGAAGTCGCTGTTCCTAGAGTCGAATCTTTTGTGTTAACTTCTTTCGGAACCAAAACAAAGGGCGCCTTAGTTATGGGGGTAGATCCTGAAAAAGAAGATGCACTAACCAAGGTAAAAAGCAAACTGATAGAAGGAGAATATTTAGCCACAAACGACAAGGCTGTAATTATTGCTGAAGGGCTAGCCGAGTATTTAAAAGTAGGCATTGGCGACTCTTTAGTAATGATTGGGCAAGGCTACCATGGGGCTAATGCGGCAGGCATTTATCCCATTAAAGGTATTGTAAAATTTCCAGTGCCCGACCAAAACAACCAAACGGTATATATGGCTTTAAGCGAAGCGCAATGGCTTTTTGATGTGGTAGGCAGGCTTACAAGCATAGCTTTAGTGGTTGATAAAGTGCAACATGTAGATAGAATTGTGGCTGAAATAAACAGCAAGGTTGACACGGAACAATTAGAAATAATGGGCTGGAAAGAACTTATGCCCGACTTGGTTCAAGGCATTGAAATAGATAATATAAGTGGCAAAATAATGCTTTGGATACTCTATACAGTAATCGGGTTTGGCATGTTTGGCACTTTTATGATGATGACAGCAGAGCGCATGTATGAGTTTGGCGTAATGATGTCGGTAGGGATGAAACGCTTAATTATGCAGTGGATTATTATACTAGAAATAGGGATGATGGCTACGATTGGCGTTTTGGCAGGCATTGGCATAAGCCTTCCATTTTTAATCTACTATCATAATAATCCAATTATGTTAACAGGAGAAGCAGCAAAGACCATTGAAAATTTTGGTATTGAAGCGGGGTATTTCTTTTCACTGCAAGCCAATCTGTTTTATAATCAGGCGTGGGCTATCTTTTTTATGGCACTTATCCTTGGTTTTTATCCCATTTATGTAATTCAAAAATTAAAACCTGTTGAGGCAATGAGAGAAGCTTAAACAATTATCAATGTATAATGATTAATTAACAACTAAATGCAGAATGAAAATTACTAAGGCACTGTTAAAGGATAAATGCTTCGAATTTGACGCAGAAATTTTGTTTGTATTTGAGGCAAAAAACCT
>CAZGDC010000259.1:1788-2957 GCA_964524405.1 uncultured Roseivirgaceae bacterium | reverse complement strand
CTAAATGCTGAACCTGAAGAAATTTTAGATATAGAAGATATTGCATCTTATAATAAACAAGAAGGCTTGGCTCTAAACAATGAAGAAATTGAGTACTTAGAAGGTGTTAGTAAAGATTTAGGAAGAAAATTAACCGATAGTGAAGTGTTTGGTTTTTCACAGGTAAATAGTGAGCATTGCCGACATAAAATTTTTAATGGTGTTTTTGAAATTGATGGTGAAAAGAAAAATTCATCATTATTTCAGTTAATTAGAAAAACCTCAAATAAAAATCCCAATAAAATAGTATCTGCTTATAAGGATAATGTGGCTTTTGTAAAAGGTCCCCTAGCTGTACAATTTGCTCCCGCAACTCAACACCAACCTGATTATTTCGAAAACAAGGAATACAAATCAGTTATTTCGCTAAAAGCAGAAACGCATAATTTTCCTACCACTGTTGAGCCTTTTAATGGCGCAGCCACGGGTTCGGGGGGTGAAATTAGAGATAGAATGGCAGGAGGAAAGGCAAGTATGCCTTTAGCAGGCACGGCTGTTTACATGACATCTTATTCGAGGACAGAGAAAAATAGAACATGGGAAAATTCTACGGAGGCAAGAAAATGGTTGTATCAGTCTCCGTTAGAAATACTTATAAAAGCTTCGAACGGAGCTTCCGATTTTGGCAATAAATTTGGACAACCACTTATAGTTGGCAGCGTACTAACTTTTGAACAAGAAGTAAATAACGAACTGCTTGGGTATGACAAAGTAATAATGCAAGCTGGAGGAATTGGCTATGGAAAAGAAGTTGACAGCCTAAAAGATGACCCTAAAAAGGGCGACAAAATTGTTGTTTTAGGAGGAGATAACTACCGTATAGGCATGGGAGGTGGAGCCGTATCTTCCGTAGCTACAGGTGAATTTTCAAATTCTATTGAGCTAAATGCCATTCAACGCTCAAACCCTGAGATGCAAAAAAGGGTTTCAAATACCATTAGGGCTATGGCAGAAATGGATAAAAATCCAATCATTTCAATTCACGATCATGGGGCAGGTGGCCACCTTAATTGCTTATCTGAACTCGTAGAAACTACGGGTGGCAGCATTGAAGTATCTAAGCTTCCTTTAGGCGACCCTACCCTATCTGAAAAAGAAATTATTGGCAACGAATCGCAAGAACGCATGGG
>CAZGDC010000259.1:0-1688 GCA_964524405.1 uncultured Roseivirgaceae bacterium | reverse complement strand
GAATCTGTTGCTTGCAAAGATTGGCTTACTAATAAAGTGGATAGATCAGTTACAGGTAAAGTTGCCAAACAGCAGACTTGTGGACAAATACAATTGCCCCTCAATAATGTAGGTGTAATGGCCATTGATTATAAGGGCGAAAAAGGCATTGCTACCAGCATTGGGCATAGCCCCATTATAGGATTAATTGACCCAAAAGCCGGCTCTAAAAATGCCATTGCCGAAGCACTTACAAATTTAGTTTGGGCGCCTTTGGAAGATAAACTTGCAGGTGTTTCATTAAGTGCTAACTGGATGTGGCCTTGCAAAAACAAAGGCGAAGATGCTCGTTTATACGATGCCGTTGAAGCTATAAGTGATTTTGCTTGCGACCTTGGAATTAATATTCCAACAGGTAAAGATTCGCTGAGTATGACCCAGAAATACCAAAGTGGTAAATCAGTTAAATCACCTGGCACCGTAATTATATCTGCAGTTGGCGAAGTAACAGATATTACCAAAGTTGTGGAGCCAGCTTTAAAACCCATTGAAGGAAGCAAATTGATTTACATCAATTTTAGCCAAGATGATTTTAAATTAGGTGGTAGTAGCTTATCGCAAATATTGAATAATATTGGCAATGATGCACCAACCATTAACGATGCTAATTACTTTAAAAAGGCTTTCAATATAATTCAAGAAGCTATTAGTAATAGCGAAATACTTGCTGGGCACGACATTTCTGATGGTGGCATTATAACAGCGTTATTGGAGATGTGTTTTCCAACTCCTAAAATTGGACTTACTGTAAATACCAACGAGCTAGCGGGAGCAGATTTAACCACTAATTTATTCAATCAAAATTCAGCAATACTTGTGCAAGTAAATAACGATTTGCTCCGCAACAAGTTAAATGAATCAGGTGTTGATTTTATAGAACTCGCTACTGTTACAAATTCAAGAAATCTAAAAGTTGATTCTACCATTAATCTTGATATCGACTCGTTAAGAGATGTTTGGTATAAATCATCTTACTTGCTAGATCAACATCAAAGTGGAAAAGAGTTGGCCAAAGAGCGATTTGATAATTACAAAGCTCAACCACTTAATTATCAATTTAATACCTCATTTACAGGTAAACTATCTCAATTCGGATTAACTAAAGATCATAAAAAGAGCAATATTAAAGCTGCCATTATCCGCGAAAAAGGAGTTAACGGAGACCGAGAAATGGCTTATGCACTTTATTTAGCGGGTTTTGATGTAAAAGATGTGCATATGACCGATTTAATTGCGGGCAGAGAAACATTGGAAGATATTAGCATGATTGTGTTTGTGGGAGGTTTCTCCAATTCAGATGTGTTGGGTTCTGCCAAAGGTTGGGCAGGCGCATTTATTTACAACCCAAAAGCGAAAGCTGTTTTAGACAATTTCTACGCTAGAGAAGACACATTGAGTTTAGGCGTTTGCAATGGCTGCCAACTAATGATGGAGCTAGGGCTGGTGTATGATAACAAAACGAATCATCCCAAAATGGCATATAATGATTCACGTAAATTTGAATCGGGTTTTGTAAATATGAGCATCCCAAAAAACAATTCTGTAATGCTTTCTTCTTTAGAAGGCAGCAAACTGGGCGTTTGGATTGCCCATGGCGAAGGCAAATTCGAGCTTTCAAAAAAGCAATATTCACAAGTTGTTGGCAATTA
>CAZGDC010000258.1:0-2974 GCA_964524405.1 uncultured Roseivirgaceae bacterium | reverse complement strand
ACACCTATCAGTAACTCTTTTTATAATGAGTTAGAAGAATCGGTTACTTCTCATTCATCAAAATATTCAACACTTTGGTTCTCGCCACATCAGCATTCCATCCAGTTTGCATATCGGGGTGGTATAAAAGCCGAATCATATCTCTATCAATGGGTTGATACTCATTTACTACTCGCCAAGAACGTGAAAAAATACTCCTATAGTGCTCATGAGAGGTGTTTGTGAGCCCGGTGGATGCCGTTAAAAATTTTCTCAATAAGAAAGTGGAATAAGAAAAAGTTCCTTGATTAGTATCTATAAACATATTTCCATAAAATATATCGCTCTTGTTTTGCCAATAAATATAATAATTACCCGCAGAGGTACTGGTCGTATCTCCTAGAGAGGGGTATATGGTATAATATTGTTTGGCTGTGCCTATTAAAATATCAAAATTTGATTCTAATGAGTCGTTTGTTATTTCTATATAAAACCCATCTGTAGTCAGTTGATTTATCTCTACTACAATTTTTTCCAACTCGTTTTCAAGAGCATCATTAGCAACCCCGCCCAAATACACCTTCATAGGCACTTTCCACTTTCGTGTAATTTCGCTTATGGAGCCATCTGAAAAACCTAAGGCAATTTCCGAAAAGTAATCAATTATTTGTTTGTCGTAAGGGCTAATTCGAATGTAATCTTCTTCAGAACCTTTACACGCATTTAAAGCAACTAATAGAAATAGGAATTGTGTAATATTTTTTATTTTTACTTTCAATATGTGTTTATTTAAAGGGTGTCTAAAAGATTAGATATACGCTATAAACGAAGTAATGCGTAAAAATTGTGTTATATCATCTCAATGTTAATATGGTATTATTATCCTCTTAAAAATACCCAATTTTTTTCATCCGATTGGCTTGGATCAAAAGTATAGCCGTTGCCATCAAACGATTTTAGTAGCTCAGGATCGGTAATGCTATTTTTTATAATATAATTGGCCATTGTACCACGCGCATTTTTTGCATAAATAGCAACTATCTTGTATTTTCCTTTATTAAAATCTTTAAATATGGGCGTAATTACTTTTGCGTTAAGTTTGGTTGCTTTAACCGATTTGTAATACTCGGCAGAAGCCAAATTAATTACATACTCTCCATTGCCTAAATCTTCGTTTAATAGATTAGAGATTTTATCGCCCCAAAATTGGTATAAATTTTTATGTGTATTAATTTGAAGTTTTGTTCCCATTTCTAAACGGTAGGGCTGCATTAAATCTAACGGGCGAAGTACACCATATAAACCCGATAAAATGCGTAAATGGTTTTGAGCAAATTGCAGCTCATCTTCGGTCATTTCTTTGGCATCTAAGCCTCTATACACTTCGCCATTAAAAGCCAGCAACGCTTGTTTAGTATCTTTCTTTTTAGGGTTGGGAGTCCATTTTTTAAACCTACCTACATTAAGAGCCGCAAGTTCAGGACTAATATGCATTAACTCGCCCAGTTTCTTTTGAGAGAATGTTCCCATTTTCTTTATCAACCGTGTTGATTCTTCTACAAACCTAGGTTCAGAAAAACTTTGGGTAGTAGCGGCAGATTCAAAATCGAAAGATTTGGCAGGAGAAAGAAGGATTAGCATACTGTTTTATTATTGTAAAATGTAAAAATACTAAAAAGCGGTTAGAGCGGCTATTCAAGACAGGCTATTTTATTTGTAGGGTTTATAAACGGAGCATAATAGATTAACTACTTTTGCATCCTAAATTTTACAACATTGAAAACATTTAAAGAGCTAGGCGTAAGCAGTAATTTTATTAAAGGCCTTAACGACCTTAAAATAACCACTCCAACCGAAATTCAGGCCGAAGTAATTCCACTATTAATGAATGCCAATATAGATTTGGTTGGCCAAGCGCAAACAGGCACAGGTAAAACCGCTGCCTATGGATTGCCCTTATTAAGTAAGATTGACCCTTCTAAAAAAGTAGTACAAGCGTTAATCCTTTGCCCCACGCGCGAGTTGGGGCAACAAGTGGCTAAACAGCTTTTTAAATTTACCAAATACACCGAAAAAATATTTACGGAAGCCGTTTTTGGTGGTGCTCAAATAGATAAACAAATAGCCGCTTTAAATCGCCCAACTCATATTGTGGTGGCTACTCCAGGCAGGTTAATCGATTTGGTTAAACGCAATGCAGTAGATCTTTATAATGTAAAAACCATTGTGTTAGATGAAGCCGATGAAATGCTTAGTATGGGCTTTAAGAAAGACCTTGAAACCATATTAGAGTATGTAAAAAATGCCGATAGCAAATGGTTGTTTTCGGCTACTTTGCCACACGGAATAAAGCAAATTATTAATAGCTACTTGGCTGATGATGCCCACAGAATTGAAACAAGTGGAAAAAACACAGTAAATAAAAACATTGAGCATAAATTTCTTATTTGTGATGAGCAGGATAAGCTCACTGTACTTTTACAGTTTTTAAAATCTGAGAAGGAGAACCGTGGCATTGTTTTTTGCAAAACAAAAGCGGCTACTCAAAAATTAGCCAAACAGCTAATGGCCAAAAATGTGCCTGCTGATGGTATTCATGGAGATTTAAAGCAGAAAGAGCGTGATAAAGTAATGCGTGCTTTTAAAAATGAAAACTTGCAAATATTAGTAGCTACTGATTTAGCAGCTAGAGGCATAGATATAGAGGCACTGGCTTTTGTGGTTCATTACCAATTACCTGATAAGGAAGAATATTATACGCACCGTAGTGGTAGAACTGCCCGTGCGGGCAAAAGAGGCCTATCGTTAAGTATTGTAACTACCACCGAACTCAAACAACTTCGCTATTTCGAAAAGGCCTTGGGCATTAGTTTTGATCAGATTAGGCAGGTTAGGTAGCTCACTATTTTTTTGTTAATATTTCTCCTGCCTCAGTATCGGAGCGTTGCGGAATGACTTGCTCTAGGAATAGCTTTTAGTTTACCGCTTTCGTTAG
>CAZGDC010000257.1:0-3012 GCA_964524405.1 uncultured Roseivirgaceae bacterium | reverse complement strand
ATGGGCGTAACCAAAACAGATTTATTTTCGGAAGCACAAAACGACATTGCAAAAGCAGCAAAAGCCTTTGCACACCCTGCTAGAGTAGCCATTATTCACTACCTATTAAAAACAAATGCATGTGTAAATGGCGATTTAGTACAAGAGCTTGGCTTGGCACAAGCTACCATAAGCCAGCATTTGCGTGAGTTAAAAGATATTGGCATTATACAGGGCACCATTGAAGGGGTGAGTGTGAGCTACTGTATCAATCCTGCCCGCTGGAATGAAATTAAAAATCAATTTAACGAACTATTCAACCAATTTACAACACCTTGTTGTTGATAATTTAAAAAACATAAAGATGAAAACAGAAGACCAATTAAAAGAAGTAGTTAAAGAACGATACGGTAAAATTGCGGAGCAAGACAAAGCCGTAAATGCGGCATCATGTTGTGGTGCCACTACTCCGTCCAATAAAGTATATAATATAATGATGGACGATTATACCGAAGTAGAAGGATACGTATCGGATGCCGATTTAGGACTAGGATGTGGCTTGCCCACTCAATTTGCAAAAATAGCTAAAGGTGATACTGTAATAGACCTTGGCTCAGGTGCCGGAAACGACTGCTTTGTAGCACGCCACGAAACAGGAGCTGAAGGCAAGGTTATTGGCATTGATTTTACACCCACAATGATTCAAAAGGCACGAATTAATGTAGATAAGCTTGGCTATAATAATGTAGAATTTAGAGAAGGAGATATTGATGATATGCCTGTAGCTGATAATACGGCTGATGTAATTGTGAGTAATTGTGTACTCAATTTAGTGCCTAACAAACCCAAAGTAATTAGTGAAATATTTAGGGTGTTAAAAGCAGGAGGTCATTTCAGTATTTCAGACATTGTGCTGGAAGGCGAATTACCCTCAGCCCTAAAAACAGATGCCGAAATGTATGCGGGCTGTGTAGCTGGCGCCATTCAAAAGGAAGATTATTTAGCTCAAATAGAACAGGCAGGTTTTAAGAATGTTACCGTTCAAAAAGTAAAACCAATTGTTATTCCAGATGATATTCTATCAAAGTATTTAACTAAAACAGAAGTTGCTGCATTTAATAAAGGCAACACGGGCATTTTTAGTATCTCTGTGTATGCTAAAAAACCTGGAATTAAAGCATTAAATCCTCTTGTTTCATTGGAAAATGTTCAGTCAGAAGCTTGTGAACCAAATACAGGTTGCTGTTAATTACAAAAGCCCTCTTTTGAAAAAAAAATTACACCCAACATTAATTGCAACCGTAGGTAAATTAGACTTTAATTCTATTACTAAAGATAGAAGGATTTTGTTGCAGCCATTGGCAGACTACCTACAAAAAAAAGCCGCAAACAAAGAATTTATTAATCTACATTTTATTTGCACGCATAATTCACGAAGAAGTCAGATGGCGCAAGTGTGGGCGCAAACCGCTGCTTATTATTATGGAATAGAGGCACATTGTTTTTCTGGAGGCGTTGAAGTTACAGCTTTTAATGAGCGTGCGGTGGCGGCCATAAAAAAGGCTGGCTTTAAGGTAAAATCAAAGGATGTTAAAAATCCTCGATACCACGTTTCCTTTTCGGATGATACCGACCCATTGGTGCTATTTTCAAAGTTATTTAACGATGCTAGCAGCCCTGCCAACAACTTTGCAGCCGTAATAACTTGCTCAAATGCGGATGAACATTGCCCGCTTATTCCAGGTGCGGAGCAGCGCATTTCTCTTTTATACGAGGACCCAAAGGCGTTTGACGACACGCCTGAAGAAACAAAGAGGTACGATGAACGATCAACCCAAATTGCTGCTGAGCTATTTTATGTGTTTTCACAAATTATATAAGAGGTTATAAAATCAGTGCGCATGCCCTCCTTCTCCACTGTTTTTTGCTTTTGACAAAATATGAAAAGCGCCTTCTAATACAATATCCATAGAGTCTAAGGATTCTATGGATTCTTTTTTCGTTAGTAAATCAATTTGCACAACACCTTTATCTGCCATACCTTTTATAACTTCTACCATATTAAACTGATAAACGGGTTGATTATTTTCTTCTACTTTTCCAGCAAAAGAGAAGATGTAATCGCTTCCTTCAAAACGTACAACCGCTTCTTCAGGTACTGTTAATGCTTGATGCCAACTGGTAACAATTTTTGCCGAAACATACATGCCTGGCAATAAATTTTTTGCATCTGAAGTAAGGTGGCCGTGCACCGTAACTGATCTATCTGCACGCACATTTTTACCTATTAAAAATATTTCTGCTTCCCTCACATTATCGGGCGAATTGGCTACTGTAAAACGAATTATCTGCTCATTTTTAATTTTAGGAATGTCATTTTCAAATACATTTAATTCAATATGCAGGTCTCGTGTATCGGTAATATCCATAATTACATCTTGTGGACTCATAAATTTACCCACATTGGTGTATATTTCTTGCACAGAGCCCGAAACTGGAGAATAAATAGAGACGATGGAAGTGGTTTTTCCTTTTGCAATTTCCTCGGTATTAAACCCAATTAATTTTAGCCGTTCCTTTTGCGCATTTATTCGTATTTCGTTGCTGTTATATAAGCTTTTAGATTCTTGATATTCCCGTTCTGAAATAGCCTCTCCATAAAAAAGTGCCGAATCACGCTTATATTCTGCCTCTAAAAATTCACGTTGTGCCAACCCCTCCTGGTATTCTTGCTGAAAACTAATAAAATCAGGGTTTTGGATGGAGGCAATAAATTGCCCCTTTTTAACCATGGTACCTGTTAATATGGGCGTACTTTTTAAAAATCCACCATAAGGCAAATTAATAGAAATATTGCCATGTGGAGGCACATCAATGATGCCGTTTACCTCCAACTCTTGCCCGATAGATTTGGTTACCGATTTGCCGATTATAATGCCCACTTGGCTATACTGCGCTTGTGTAAATTCAATAATGCCTGCCTCATCATGATGCTCTTCTTCGTGTTCTTGCTCCGTAGGTTTTGAGCAGCCA
>CAZGDC010000256.1:0-3039 GCA_964524405.1 uncultured Roseivirgaceae bacterium | reverse complement strand
ACCTTTGATTTTATAACCAAAGAATATCCTATTTATGAAAAGTATTTTAGAATAGCATTTCAAAGATCATACATTGGTGCACTTACTCAAATGTATAATTTACACAAAACCACTGCCGAAGAGCGGTATATAAATCTTATTAAAGAAATCCCCTCAATTTTAGATGAGATACCTCATTATTTAATTGCTTCATACCTCAACATCCAACCCCAATCGTTAAGCCGTATTCGAAATAAAATCAAGAAAATAGCCGCCCGTGAACATAGGTGAATGGAATTCATTTTTTGATGCCATAAATTTGTGCTCTACTATAAAATGAAAAAAATAGAAAAATCAAAACTAAATCTCACAGCAAAGCTAATCTTAGCTACGCTTTTTATCGGAGGGACTTTATATAGCTCAGCTCAAAACTCATTCTAATCTGCCAATGTACTAGAATTTGGCTCGGACAACGTACTGTTTGTTGGAGACTCTAAATCTGGAAAAATAGTTGCTTTTGAAACTGAAACAGCAGAAAATAAAACCATGCAATATGGTTACAGGAAAAAATGTTGCCGGAGCATTAGTAAACCCTAACGAAACAATAAGCAGATTAGATGCTTTAAAAATGTACACATTAGGAAGTGCTTGGTTTTCTTTTGATGAACAACAAATGGGCTCCTTAGAAACAGGAAAATTAGCCGATATGGTTATCTTAAATAAAGATGTGCTAGCCATTTCTGACGAAGAGTTAAAATTAATTAGAGCAGAAATGACTTATGTGAATGGTAAAAAAGTGTACGATAATAATTAATTATGAAAACAGGACGTTTAGAAGCATTTAGTGATGGTGTAATGGCAATAATTATTACCATTATGGTATTAGAATTAAAACCACCTGAAGATGCCAGTCTCGAATCCATTTTGGAAAAACTACCTATCTTTTTAAGTTATTTAATTAGTTTTATTTATGTTGGCATTTACTGGAACAATCATCACCACTTATTTCAGGTAACCGAAAAAGTAAATGGAAAAATACTCTGGGCAAACCTTCATTTGTTATTTTGGCTCTCCTTAATTCCATTTGCAACTTCTTGGATTGGTGAAAGTCATTATAAAACGCTCCCTGTGGTTTCCTACGGTGTGATTTTATTGCTGAGCGGAATAGCATTTGTTATTTTAACTAAAAGTATTGCAAACTACCACGGAACAGGAACAGAAATACATAAACTAACTTCTTGGGGCGTAAAAGAAAAAGCATCTTTAATCTTAAATATTTTAGGAGTTTTATTGGCATTTATAAATCCATATCTTGGCATATTTTGCTATGTATCAGTGGCTGTTATATGGTTTATCCCAAGTAAGAAATTCGAAAATCATAAAAATAAATAATTATGAGCAATCCAAAAATAGCTGGAAGAAAACCTATCGCAACAGAATTAGTAAAAGGCGAAGAAAAGTACTTTTGTGCTTGTGGAGAATCTAAAGGACAACCTTTTTGTGATGGTTCACACAGAACAACTTCTTTTAAACCTTTACCATTTACGGCAGAAGAAACTGGAACAGCCCATTTGTGTATGTGTAAGCAAAGTAAAAACTTACCTTATTGCGATGGTACACATGCAAAATTGAAAGAAGAATCTGCCGATTCAAAACCCTCTAACGCTAATGCAAGTAGTGACTCTACCGTTGAGGAGCCAACGTTGGCATACATTAAAGCATTGGCAAAAGATGGACTTTCTAAAACAGGCCATCATGGTGAAATGGGTGCAATGGGAGTTCCTATTCCTGAATTACCAAAATGGAATGACATCCAATTATTAGCAGCCCAAATGGCAACCAAACCTTTAATGGAAGATGTTGCGGTTGCCTCAGAATTAATAATTGGCCCGAATGCTAAAAAACCATTAAAATTAGCTATTCCATTATTTGTTTCCGATATGAGTTTTGGTGCTTTATCTGAAGAAGCTAAAATTTCTTTAGCCAAAGGAGCAGAATTGGCAGGCACAGGAATTTGTTCGGGAGAAGGCGGAATGTTAGAGGAAGAACAACAAGCCAACGGCAAGTACTTTTATGAATACGCCTCTGCCAAATTTGGCTTTGAATGGGAGAAACTAAAACGAGTACAAGCTTTTCACTTTAAAGGTGGGCAAGGTGCAAAAACAGGAACTGGAGGCCATCTTTCAGGTAATAAGGTAATTGGAAAAATTGCAGAAGTAAGAAACTTAAAAGAAGGAACTCCAGCAGTTTCTCCTCCAACTTTTGATGATTTACATACCACAGAAGATTTTAAAAATTTCGCTGATAAAGTAAGAGATATTACAGGAGGCATTCCTATTGGCTTTAAATTATCAGCCAACCATATTGAGGCAGATATACAGTTTGCCTTAGATGCAAGTGCGGATTATATCATACTTGATGGAAGAGGTGGCGGAACTGGAGCAGCACCATTAATTTTTAGAAACAATATTTCTGTACCAACAATTCCTGCATTAGCAAGAGCACGTCATTATTTAGATAAGGTAAATAGAAAAGATGTTACACTTATTATAACTGGAGGAATTAGAGTGCCAGACGATTTTATTAAAGCAATGACTTTAGGTGCAGATGGGATTGCATTATCCAATTCTGCTTTACAATCTATTGGTTGTGTGGCGGCAAGAATGTGTAATACCAATAATTGCCCTGCCGGCATTGCCACTCAAAAACCTGAATTAAGAAAATTAATAAATATTGAAAAATCAGCTAATCAATTATTTAATTTCTTCTCGGCATCAACTGAGTTAATGAAGGTAATGGCAAGAGCCTGCGGACATAATCATCTAAATAAATTTAATGTTAATGACATAACTACTTGGAAAAAAGAGATGGCAGAATTAACAGGAATTAAATTTGGTGGGGTAAAATAAACGGTACCATACACTTTTAACCCCGCAGCAAGCTGACGGGGTATCAGTAGGAGTTTACTACGTAAACAAAGTTGTTTCCGACCCAAAGGGTCGGGGAATTAAACCAAATAGGCTATCGCCCTGCGATTAAAAAACAAATTGAAATCCAATT
>CAZGDC010000255.1:0-3040 GCA_964524405.1 uncultured Roseivirgaceae bacterium | reverse complement strand
TAAATAAATTTGGCATTATAACCGAAAAGTACCAAGGAGAAATTAAAGGATTAACGGAGTTAATTTAGCCTAATTCGGGTTAAGTCTAGTTGTCAATAAAACGCACATTAGGCCTAGCACACCAAGCGGTGGTCTAACAAATGGTGGATTACAATATATTAACTTCTATTTCCAATTTAATTTTATATTTTTTAAAAATAGAAGCTTGAATTTCTTTCGCCATTTCTTTTAATTCTCTACCTGTACCTTTGCCATGGTTTACCAATACGAGTGCTTGATCCGTATGCACTCCTACATTGCCCACTACTTTTCCTTTCCAACCTGCATGTTCAATGAGCCAAGCAGCAGGTATTTTAACTTTATTATTGGCTGCTTGCGGAAAGGCTGGCATTCCATTAAACTTGAATTGAAGCTCTTTATAGACAACTTTTAGTATAACTGGGTTTTTAAAAAAGCTACCTGCATTTCCAATTTCTGAGGGGTCAGGCAATTTGCTTTTTCTTATTTCCATTACTATATCGCATACATCTTTAGAAGTTGGTGCTGTAATATTTTTGGCCTCTAAAGCTATGCGGATAGGTGCGTAATTTGTATTTGTTTTAGCCAAATTATGTAGGTCAAGTGTAACTTCGGTAATTATATATTTTCCTTTAAAATCCTCTTTAAAGGCACTTGATCTATATTTAAAAGAGCATTGCGCTTTTGTAAACACTTTTATTTTACCTGTGGCAATTTCTACTGCTTTAAGTTGTTCAAAAACTTCTTTGATTTCAAGTCCGTATGCCCCAATATTTTGAACAGGAGCAGCCCCAACGGTGCCAGGGATAAGTGCTAAATTTTCTAATCCGTTGGCGCCATTTTTTAGCGAATCCATCACCAAGTGATGCCAATTGATACCACCTCCAGCTATTACTCTAACTAGCTTTCCACTTTTTTTGTATTGAATTCCTTCAATAGAATTTTTTATAACTACGCCATCAAAATCTTTGGTAAAAAGGATATTACTACCCTCACCTAAAACAAGATGTCGTTTTCCTTCTAAAAAATCACTTTGACAAAATTCGATAAGTTCTTCCTCGGTTTTTACTTCTATAAAGTACTTGGCAGAAATAGCAATACCAAAAGTATTCAGTTTTTTGAGAGAAACATTTTCTTGTATTTTCACTTATTTTCTTTTTAGTACCTTAATTACGGAATCAACAATATTTGATGCGCTTAAACCATATTTTTTCATCAATTGCTCTGGGGTGCCACTTTCACCAAATTGATCGTTAACTGCTACATACTCTTGTGGAGCGGGGTTGTTTTGTGCCAATATTTGCGCAATACTATCTCCTAGTCCGCCATTGCGTTGATGCTCTTCGGCAGTAACTACACAGCCTGTTTTAGCTACTGATTTTAGTACTGCTTTTACATCTAATGGTTTAATAGTATGGATATTAATAATTTCTGCTTTTATTCCTTTTTCTGCCAATATTTCTTCTGCTAAAATGGCCTCCCAAACTAAATGACCCGTAGCAAAAATAGATACATCAGATCCTTCTACTAAATTAATAGCTTCTCCAATTTTAAACGGTTTATCGGTAGGCATAAATACGGGCACTTTAGGTCTCCCAAATCGTAAATATACGGGGCCTTCAAAATCGGCAATTTCTAGTGTAGCTGCTTTTGTTTGGTTATAATCGCACGGATTAATTACTGTCATATTGGGCAGCATTTTCATCATGCCAATATCTTCTAATACTTGGTGAGTTGCACCGTCTTCGCCCAGGGTAACTCCAGCGTGAGATGCACATATCTTTACATTCTTTTCAGAATAGGCAATGCTTTGTCGTATTTGATCATATACTCTTGAAGTAGAGAAATTTGCAAAAGTGCCTGTAAAAGGTATTTTGCCTCCAATGGTCATGCCAGCAGCCATTCCCATCATATTAGCCTCGCTAATACCTGTTTGAAAAAAACGTGTTGGATTTTCTTTTTTAAAGTCGCCCATTTTAAGCGAGCCAATTAAATCGGCACATAAGGCTACTACATTTTTATTTGTTTTACCCAATTCTGTTAGGCCATCTCCAAAACCGGAACGGGTATCTTTTTTTTCTGTAAATGTATATTTCGTCATTATCTTTCTTCCAAATTAAAAGTCGCCTAGTGTTTCTTCCAGTTGCCCAAGTGCATCAACTAGTTGTTCATCGTTGGGCGCAACGCCATGCCATTTATGCGTGCCTACCATAAAATCAACACCAAACCCCATTTCGGTTTTCATTAGGTTAAGAATAGGTCTTCCTTTTCCTGTCATTGTTTTGGCTCGTTCCAAGCTTTGAACCACCACATTCATATTATTGCCTTCTGTTTCAATTACTTGCCAGCCAAAAGCCTCCCATTTAGCTTTAATGTCTCCTAAGGAAAGAACTTCCTCTGTGGGCCCATCAATTTGCTGTCCGTTATAATCTACGGTGGCAATAATATTGTCAATTTTATTATGTGCACCGTATAAGGCGGCTTCCCAAACTTGACCTTCGTTTAATTCGCCATCGCCCATTAATACATACACGAGGTGGGGGTCGTTATTTAGTTTTTTTGTTTGTGCTGCACCTAAGCCCACCGATAATCCTTGGCCTAACGAGCCCGATGCAACTCTAATGCCTTCTAGCCCTTCTTCGGTAGCAGGGTGACCTTGCAGCCTACTGTTAATTTTCCTAAAAGTAGATAACTCTTTGGTATCAAAATAACCGCTTCGAGCCAAAACGCTATAAAGTACGGGAGAAATATGACCATTGGATAAGAAGAATAAGTCTTCCCCAATGCCATCCATACTAAAGTTAGTGTTTTTGTTTAAAATTTTAAAGTAGAGTGCTACCATAAAATCGGTGCAACCCAATGAACCACCAGGATGGCCAGAGTTTTGGGCATGTACCATTCTAAGTATATCTCTACGAACTTGCGAGGCTATTTTAGTTAATTCCTCCGTAGTTTTTTTTGCCATTAAGTAGCTTAATTTGATAAAGTTGTCACAAATATAGAAACTAGAAGTAAGTGCACC
>CAZGDC010000254.1:0-3072 GCA_964524405.1 uncultured Roseivirgaceae bacterium | reverse complement strand
AATGCGGGATAAAGCGGATTAAAAAATTATCGCATTGGCGTTATATTAGTTATTTTTGCACAATGAATACACCATACATCGATTTTTTAGGGATACATATTACAGAGCCTTTTACGTGGTTAACCAATTGGTTAGTGGCTGCTTTTGTTCTGCGATTTGCATATTCTCTTTATTATGATAAGAGTGCCGATGCCATACAAAAAAGGTGGTCGTTTTTTTTCTTATTTATAGGTATCGCTTCGATTATGGGAGGCACTGCCCATGGTTTTTTAGCTTATGTAGGTCATAATTTTCATTATGGAGCTTGGATATTAACTGGTATGGCTGTTTTTGCTGCTGAAATGGCAACCATCCAATTGGTAGAAAACGAAAAAACAAAAACCATTTTACGCATTTTTATTTACACGCAACTTTTACTAATGATAGGCTCTGTTATGTATCTACAAAACTTTAATACTGTGCGAATAAATTCTGCCATAGGATTATTGGGAATTGTAATACCAATTTCTTTAACCCTTTATCTAAAAAATAAGGATAAAAGATTAGCTTGGATTATGTTAGGTATTATTTCAAACCTTATGCCCGCATTAATACATGGTTTTAAAATATCTTTTAATGAGTGGTTTAATTTTAACGACATTAGTCATATCGTAATGATTTTTTGCTTTTACTTAATGTATAAGGGAGCTAAAATTAATATAAACATAGGGTTAGAAAATAAATTAAGTAAGGCAACCGTCTAGTGTTAAGTTAAGTGTAAACTGTTAGCCCAAGTTTTGTTCTTTCCGCTTTTGACTTCCTAAAAAAATATTAACGTAGCAAAGCTATGCTCCTATTTTTTTGCTTCGCCAAAAACATAAATAACTTCAACTTAACCACCATTTCACACTTAACTTAACACTAGTTAAATTCCTCTGGCATTACAAGCCATAAAACAATATAAACAATTATGCCAGGAAAGGCGGCTGAAAAAATACTAATTAATACATAGAGTAATCGAACAATGGCTGGATCCCAGCCTAAGTATTTGGCAATTCCACCACACACGCCTCCAATTACTTTATCACTGTGGGTTCTATTCAAGGTCTGATTCATATAGTAAAACATTAATTAATGCCATATTAACAATTTCGTGCCAAACTAATTTTAGTGGGTTTTAGCATATTAACCCGCATTATTCATGGAGTTTAGTGGGTGCAGATACTAGGCGTCTAACTATGTAGATATACAATTGTATTTCAAGTAGTTAGCAACGAAGTATATGCACCCGCTAAATCCAAATAAAAATTTAGTTAGCCCAATTTTGGGTGCGACTATTCCCAGAAAAATTTAGTGTATTTAGTTGAAAATAAGCTATTTATAAACATGTATTAATTTTATGCTGAATAATGCGGGTTAAAGGGGTTATGATGTACATAGAGTGTTCATATACGTTCATTTTTGGCAATAAAATGAACACAACAGAATAAATTACTGAACATCAAATGGAATGATTTTTTCGAAAAATTGTATATGACTTGGGTAGTCATCTCCTAACTTATTATAGGCAATATGTTCTTCGGTAGTCCTATATTTATATGCGAGCAGCTCAAACTGATAATTCCCTTTTTGCAAAAGTGCTTTTAACGTGTACTTTCTACTCTCTCCAGGATTTAGATTATTATCAGCTAACTTTTTTGCCACAGGATGCCACTCCCATTGCTCGCCTATCTAAAACTATCTTTTTTAGCAACTAACCTTTAGATTTTAACCTGCATTATTTGGATTTAGTGAGTTTTCAATAAATTATGGTATTAGTCGGGTTTAGGGCTTACTAAAGAGCGGCTAAGTATAAATACGTAGCTGTTCTAGCTTTTTTTACTTAGCATAAAGAAATTTTTGACGTTCTACTTTTGTATCAGATGGTTTTGGTTAATGATAAGAATTACCGGCATAAGGCCGGTTTTTCTTTTTTTACATCACTTTAGTAATTCTACTGTAAACACTGCCCCTTTGTTAGAAACTTTGTTTTCAGCCGAAATCTTTCCTTTCAATTTATCTACTAACCTTCGGGTAATTAGCAACCCAAACCCTGGTGAAGATTTATCTTCTGCATTAGGATTTGCCACTTTATAGCCTGCAAACAACCTTTTCATTTGGTCAGTACTAATCCCTTTGCCACTATCACTTACACTAATTTTAATATAATTATCACGCTCAATTACCTTAATATCTACCGAAGTATTAGCAGGAGTGTACTTAACTGCATTGGAAAAAAAGTTTGAAATAATTTGTCGCAAATATTGAGGATCTGTATTTATATGAAGCTCACGATTCTCAATTTCTACATTAGCCTGTACCTTTTTTGCCATCATAGATGGCTCATGTAGCTTAATTACTTTTTCAATAATATCATACACGTTGGTGTTGATAAGAATCATTTCTTTTAGTTCTGCTTCAATTTTATGCACATCAAGCATATTATTAACCATACTAATGCCATCAGTAGCCACTTTACTAATTAAGGCCAAATACTCTTTTTGCTCTTTTTTTAGTTTATCCTTATCTAACGTTATAAGTTCTACTAAACCCTGAATATTGCCTAATGGTGTTTTAAGATCATGAGCAACAACAGAAAGCACATTGTTTTTTTCAATGTTCATTTCTTCTAAGCTCTCATTATTATGTGCTAACTGCTCATTTTTATCAGCAATTTCATTTTTTTGCTTATCAATAATTACATATTGGTGCTTTAATTCACGATGCGATTTAACCATGTATATTAAACCAAACATAATTACAAAAGCAAAGGCAATAACCAGCAGTACCACCATTCGCATATTACTTAGGTCTTCTAAATACGTTTCGCTTTGAACCGCTTGTGCTAAGCTTACAGAGGTACTAAACCCTAAAAAAAATATAAAAAACAAGAATGAATTAATTCTCTGTACAAGTATTTTTTTCATTTTAACATTGGTTAGTTATTAGATTTAAAAATATACAATATTTAGCTTATTAAAAATGTAAACACCCATTATTTCAATTTTTATCTAATACTTCTGCATATTCCACAAGCTATAAAGACTTAACCCG
>CAZGDC010000253.1:0-3080 GCA_964524405.1 uncultured Roseivirgaceae bacterium | reverse complement strand
TTGGTTAACGCAGGGGGTAAACTTAATCTACTTGGAAAACTTGATAATTTTACCAGCTTAAAAACTTGGGTTAACGGGTTGGATGATGTTGTTGATGCCAACTTGATAACAAAATTAGATGGTTTAGATGCGACAAATTTAGGGAAATTAGATGTTGATTTAGCTCATAACGTTTATGGTACAGAAATTAAAACACTTTTAAAAGAAAGCCCTGATGATTTAACTAATATTTGGAAGAAGCTAAAAGATGAACCTGCTTACAGTTGGGAAATACAAAAAACAGGAGGTAGTAGATGGGAGAAATGGGGACAACGTGAATTCTTTAAAAACATAACAAAAAAAGGGAAAGATTTTGAAGAGTTGGTTTGTAAGCAAGCATTTAAAAATAGAAGTTCAGCAAAATATTTAGAATTAAAACAAAAGTTTCAAACGGATTTTGGGAAAAACTTAGATGACTACGAAATGTTTAGTCAAGTGCAACTTAAATATAACAGTTCTGGAGATTACTTTATTGCTGATCAAGTATTTGTGAAATACGGTTTCGATAATTTAGGGGCTAAATATATTGATGATATGGTTGTTATTGAAAATAAATTATCGAGTTCAACACCTTTTTCACCTAATCAAACAAGTGCATTACAGAGTAATTCATATACTGTCAGAAGTAATTCAATTGAATCAGGAACAAGTAGTGGGACATATATTAACCAAAATGAAGTCTTAAATTTTTCAGGTTCCAAACAATGGTATAAAGCAAACAGTAGCGGAGATGGAACTACTATTTCTAATATTCAAAAAGTGAATTAATTATGTTTAATCAAAACGACTTAATTAGGTCTATTAGGACTAATATTAATATTGAGGGATATGATTTTTTAGAAGAAGAACAAGGTGTGTTTCTTAAAAAAATTATAGACAATAGAACATTGTCAATATATATCGGCTATAATGGTTATCCTGATAGATACTTTTTGCAACATCCAATTGCAACTATATCCTTTAATTTGGTGGATGATATAATATCAAAAATAGATATACCTCAGAGATTCATTACAAACAAATACACTTGTCGATTTGTTTATGATGAAAATATTAATTCTTCTGGAATACCTAATGTGCCAATAATGTCAGAGGTTGATTTTAAGCAAGTCGAAAATCTAATACTTCCTATCATTGATGATATTATTGTTTTTTTTAACAAGCACCAAGAGTTAAAAGATGTGACGGCTACTTTAAATGGGTTGGAAATGAAGAGGGCTGTTGAGTTTTTAGGACAGCCTTTTCCTCTAAGAAAAATGGGGCTTTTATTTTTTACGAATTTAAATGACTATAAAGATTTTTCCGAAAGGGTAATAACGAGTTATAAAGAGTCAAATAGCCCTTTACTTGAACCTGTCCTCAATCTAACAAAAGTATTAGAATCTACCCCACCATCTTAATTTTCCCATCCAATAAATCTTTCATACGTTTTTTTGTAAGCACAAAATGAAAATAAAAAACTACATAAAAACCATATTACTTCTCCTCTTAACATTTTTGTTAGGAGGACAAACGATATACGCTAAAACCGAGCTGATTTTATCACAAAACCAAGCAGTATTTTCGGTAGTGCAAAACCAAGAAACAAACTCACTACAAAAAGAAGTACAACCCAACATTGGGTTTCTTAAAGAAAAAACTAAGTTTGTAGCTGTACAGGGTGTTTCTGCTGTAAATTACTGTAATTTTTCGGAGAGTTTTGTTGAGAGTTTGGCTGAGGCGGGGGGAAGATTTATTGCTAACTCTGGAACTGAATTAAAAACGTTCTTGAATGGAGTAACCGACTTGCCTACGGGGGTTCCATATTCTGGGAAATTATATCGATACAAGCCTATTGGAGCAACATATGATGTAATGGATATTAATCCTAATATGAATCCATTAGATAATCGATTTAAAACTGGTTTATATGCTAGTACTAGTAAAAATGGTAATATAATAGAAGTTAATGCATATGGTGGGACTGCTGGTAAAACTCAATACGAAATATCAAATATTCAATTGAATAATGTGTTAGATCTGACAAAAGAAGCCACAATTAATAAGCTTGGGACATCGTTCGAACAAATGAAATTATCAAGTGTAAGTAATAAATATGAATACACTCATGTAGTAGCAGATTGGGCAAAAAGTAATGGCTATTCAGGAGTGAAATTTAAAGGAGCACATGGTTCAGGAGCAGTTTATGAAAATATTATTGTATTTGAACAATCAGTAGTAGATAATTCAATTCTTAATAGTGCAATTGACCCTGTATCATGGTGAATAAAATAAAACTATTTCGTGACAATAAAATTATTTTTATTCCAATAACAGAATGGTTTAAAAATCAGTACACGAAATTGCCTATTGAGTCAAAAAAGCATTTTGAAGTAATAGAAAAAATATTTGAAATCAAAGACCTAGATGATTACAAGAAGATTTATGATTTTCTAAGGATTGACTTTAATTATCATAGAATTCTAATCAAGCATGAGGAACTTAAACGAATGCAACTTCCTTTTGAACAGGATATTATAAAGTTTATAGCATTTCTTTTTGGAACAACCTACTTTGGGCTGATTGGCTTTACCTCACTTGAAGCTTGGCTGAATGCAAAAGATATTAATCACCCGAATAAAGAAGAAGCACCCAAAAATGAAGGTTTTAGTTTGCTAGAAGCTACTAATTATAATCATGGTCAAAATGCAGTTAGAGAAACATTATTATCTACCTTACCTTGGTTAAGTGCACAAGGTGGTTCGTAACTCCCCCACTGGTCGTAGGTTAAGCGATAGCGATCCTACGACCTATTACTGCTCAAAACTTAACAATATTTAGACTAAAGAAAGGAACACCATATATTGAAGGAAAAGTAGCTTCACAAATTGATGACTTAGATAACTTCGGCACTTATGCTCCACTGGTCGTAGGTTAAGCGATAGCGATCCTACGACCTATTACTAGTATTACATCTTGCTCGGTTGGTATTTGAGCAAGTGCAAATTATAGTTAATTTTGTTTCGCTATGGGAAGAAAGTATAAAATCAGAGATCAGGAAG
>CAZGDC010000252.1:0-3082 GCA_964524405.1 uncultured Roseivirgaceae bacterium | reverse complement strand
GGCATTACAACTGCCCGGCATATTCGTAAATTAAGCGACCACTCCATTACTGTTATCTCCTCCGAAACGGAATATTTTTTTTCGAGAACCGCACTTATGTACATTTACATGGGCCATATGAAATTTAAACATACCCAGCCCTATGAAAATTGGTTTTGGAAAAAAAATAAGATTGATTTGATATTTGACCACGTAAATGCTATTAACACAAATTCAAATTCCCTTCTTTTAAAATCAGGAAAGCAACTCAATTATGACAAACTTGTGCTCGCCTTAGGCTCTTTACCTCGCTCTTTGCCAACCCCTGGAGCCCACCTAAGGGGTGTGCAGCCTTTATACAGCAAACAAGATTTAGACCTTTTAGAAAATAGTAATAACATAAAAAATGCGGTTATAATTGGTGGTGGACTCATTGGAATTGAATTGGCAGAAATGCTGCATAGCCGAGGCACACATGTTACACTTGCTGTAAGAGAAAAGCAATTTTGGGATGTAGTTTTACCCTCCGAAGAAGCGGATATAGTCGGTAATCATATCCTATCCAGAGGCATAGATTTAAGGTTAGATACTACGGTTGAGCGTATCAATGGAGGCACTTCCGTTGCATCGGTAACATTAGGAACAGGCGAAAAAATGGACTGCCAATTTGTAGGTGCAACCATTGGTGTTGTACCTAATATTAACATGATAGAAAAGACCCTCATCGAAACTAATAAAGGAATTTTAGTAGATGAACTATTGCAAACTAGTATTAAAAACATTTATGCCATTGGCGATTGTGCTGAAATTCGTGCACCAAACAAAGGGCGAAGATCCATTGAAGCTGTTTGGTACACTGGCCGAATGATGGGAGAAAGTTTGGCGCAAACTTTATGTGGAACACCCACCCCATACAACCCTGGCATTTGGTTTAACTCGGCCAAATTTGTTGATTTAGAATACCAAACCTATGGCGATGTGCCTACTAAAATAGAAGGTGAGTTAACAAGTATATTTTGGAGCGAGCCTAAACCCGAACGTGGCTTACGTATTGTGTATGAAAAATCTACCATGAAAGTGCGTGGTTTCAATGCCCTAGGGTTAAGATTAAGACATGAGCTTTGCGACCAATGGATTAAAGCTGGCAGAACAATGGATTATGTGATGCAGCATTTAGAAGAACTAAACTTTGATTCAGAGTTTCATAAAAAGTATGCCTCACACGTAAAAACTCAATTTGAGTCTTTTGTATAATTTTTAAAATATGAATCGTTTAGGAACACTACTGGTATTATTAGGATTTGCAATTTTTCTGCTTATTCCATTTTTAACTCAGCACAAGCTTACTAGCCATGATATTACTGCCAAATTTGACACCGAAGAAAAAATAGCCCTTGCCACAAAGCTTTATGCTACTATTTTAGATCAGAATACAACCACTTGGCAGCTGCTTTCAGCCACCAGTAAAGTGATTGATAAAATCAATAATGAAGTTATTATTAGCTATGCATTTTCATCGGAGGATATTGTAAAGCTAGAAAACCTCGCACATAACAACTTATTAAATGCAAAAAGCATTGAAGCACTTTGGGGGAAAGAAAGCGTTAAAGTGGAAGCCTTTAAAAATTATGGGAATTGGCTTTTTAGCAGCGTATTTAGTTCAGACCAAGAGCTTGAATCTGCTATTAAACAAGTAACTGATAATATTACTACGTACGAAATTATTCCTAAAAAAGGAATTGATAAATACGCTGCAAAATCATTAAAGTACAAACTAGCTAAACACTCCATAACGGGTGTAATTAATCATAATACAATCCTGTTTTTAGTACTAACATTTGGGCTAACCGCTATTGGAGGGTTATTAATGCTACAATCATTTATGAGCGAGAAGTCTGGAATTAAGAATAATGGTGTCTTTTTCCACCCTGCAACATCTCGTAAATGGTTAGGCATTATCATCGGGAGCCTACTTATTTCTTTTTACATTCTTCTCTATTTTTTTCCAGAATATATGATAGGTTGGATTAGAATTGTGGATCCAATAAGTTATAAACTAAGTGGCTCAGAAGCCGGTCAGTTTTTTTTATATGGCTTTATATATACCCTAAGTATGCTGGTAATGGGTGCACGTATGATGGCTAAATACCGACATAATAAGTACCAATTAATTAGAACAGGGTCGGTTATGTTTTTTCAAACCATTTTCGCTTTTCTTATCCCAGAAATACTAGTGCGACTCAACCAACCCTACTTCGATTTTAAAAATGCTTGGCCTTTAGATTATGATTTCTTTTTCGATTTTGAACTAAACAAACTTATTGAAGCAGGCAACTTAGGCATTTTTATGTTGGTTTGGGGCATTACCTTCTCTTTTATAGCGGTGCCTATTTTTACGTATTTCTATGGCAAACGTTGGTATTGCAGCTGGGTTTGTGGCTGCGGTGGGCTGGCCGAAACCGTGGGAGATCCTTTTAGGCAACTCTCTAACAAATCATTAAAAGCATGGCAAATAGAACGCTACATGATTCATTCGGTATTGGTTTTTGCTGTAGTAATGACTATTGGTGTATTATATACCTACTTTACAGGTTCTAGTGAAATTATGGGCATTAATACCTACTCCTTGAGGCAAATATATGGGGCATTTATTGGAGCTGGTTTTTCAGGAGTGGTGGGCACTGGTTTTTACCCTGTAATGGGTAATCGGGTTTGGTGTCGTTTTGGTTGCCCTTTAGCTGCTTATATGGGCATTGTGCAAAAGTTTAAATCGCGATTTAGAATAACTACAAACGGAGGACAGTGTATATCATGCGGTAACTGCTCTACCTATTGCGAAATGGGAATTGATGTAAGAGCATACGCCCAACGCGGAGAGAACATTGTGAGATCTTCTTGTGTGGGTTGTGGGGTTTGTGCGGCCGTTTGCCCAAGAGGTGTGCTTAAATTAGAAAACGATTCTAATACCAATAGAATAAATACTTCTATTTTTGTAAAATAAAGGTAACTATTCAGCCGAAATGACTCTTGGCTGAATAGGTACAATGAAAAATTAATGCACGTTACCTCTGCTATAACAAAAAGAGGGTATGATATAGTTTTA
>CAZGDC010000251.1:1395-3111 GCA_964524405.1 uncultured Roseivirgaceae bacterium | reverse complement strand
TATTATTTTGCGATTAGGAATACGAAACAGAATTAATAATATTATTAGTAAGCCCAACAGGGAAGCTTTATTTGTGTTCGGACATCAAAAGAGTGGCACTACTGCCATCGCTGAATTGTTAGCGAGATATGTAGGAAAATCATTAACTATTGACCCTCCTTGCACGTGGGAGCCTTATTTTTCAAAATTATTGAATGGTGAAATAAATTTAGAAAAACATATTATTGCAAACAGCTATGACTTTTCTAAAGATATTATTAAAGACCCTAATCTTTCTTATTTTTTTAATCAACTAGAAAAAACATTTAATATAGACCAATATATAGTTATAGTTAGAAACCCTTTTGATAATATAAGAAGTATTCTAAATAGGCTAGGTGTCCCCGGAGATAAAGATGAAATTAATATTGAAAATTTGCCATATTATTGGCACAGTACTTTTGGTATTGAAAAAGGAGAAAATTATGTAAGAGTGCTTGCTAAAAATTGGATAAAGGCCTATGAAAACATTAACATGCTTGAGAGTGATAAATGTATTTTAGTTAAATATGAAGATTTCCTTATGGATAAAGAAAAATTTATTGGAACTATTGCTAGTAATTTAAAACTTGTAGAAGTAAATGATATTAGCAAATTAGTAGACCATCAGTTTCAACCAAAAGGTGTTAATCAATCTAAGGAGGTTTTTTTTAATGATAAAAATATTAATATCATTTATGATACTTGTTTTACCAAGATGAAATATTTTGGTTACGATGTTTAATCCACATTGTATAATCGGGTTAATGATGAGAACTTAAATTGAAAAAGCTTACAAAAAACAGTTTTTAGTAGTTCGTATGATTATCGCTTACCTGTAGTTAGATAGAGAAGTTCTAATAATTTAGATAAAATACATTAATGAAATATTTACTTAATAAGATATTAAGCTTTTGGGGATATTCAATTTTCAAAAAGGATAAATGGAGAGTAAAAAACAATATTGATTTTTTAGACTTATTACCTGCTATTTATGACAAAATAAAACCCAAAACAATGCTCAATGATTTGAGGTTAGCAAATATTGTATATGTAACAAGACATATTTTAAAAAGCAATATTACTGGCGACTTTGTAGAGTGTGGTGTTTGGAAAGGAGGCAGTATCGCTTTAGCAGCTCATATAATTAAAGAAAACCAACAGGAAAGAGCTGTACACCTGTTTGATATATTCGATGATATTTGTGAACCAGATAAAAATATTGATGGGGAAAGAGCTATCAAAGACGTGGGAGGTTTGCAAAATGCCCAAGGAAGATTACGCCCAATTAAAGGGGTTTATGACGCACATGGAGGTAGCGGGAAAGACGTTGAAGTTAGCGATTTTATAATAATGGGAATTGGCTACTCTATGGATAAAGTAAATATTCATAAAGGATGGTTTCAGAAAACAGTATTAAAATCATCTCATTTAATTGATAAAATAGCATACCTAAGATTAGATGGTGATTGGTATGATAGTACTAAGGTATGTTTAGAAAATCTTTATGATTTAGTAACCATTGGAGGGGTTATTATTGTAGACGATTACGGAGCTTATGAAGGGTGCAAAAAAGCAGTTGATGAATTTATACTAAATAGGGGCTTAACCCCACTTTTTAATTATGTTGATGATGAATGTATATTTTGGATAAAGCATGAAAATTAATTTTTTTGTTATAAAGAAATCTAAACATTT
>CAZGDC010000251.1:0-1295 GCA_964524405.1 uncultured Roseivirgaceae bacterium | reverse complement strand
ACATTTTTAATAGAGGTTATTTTAGATTAAAGTTTAGCGTGTGACGAATAGCCACAAACAAAAAACGGTATCGGCTTTAAAATGGAGTTTACTTAACCAACTCATTAGCCAAGCGGCAATTTTTAGTATTGGCATTGTGTTAATGCGAAAAATTGAACCAGCACAGTTTGGTTTATTAGGAATGGTTACTGTATTTGTAGGTTTTTTTAATGTATTTCGCGATTTTGGTCTCTCTTCTTCCTTAATTCAATCCAAGTCAATTTCCAGCATTGATAAAAACACTTTATTTTGGGTTAGTTTAGCAATAGGCATTGTATTAGCCTCTATATTATTAATATCAAGTAATTATATAGGTGCTTTTTATAAGGAAGCACAACTAGCACCCATTGTGCAAACACTTGCCGTTGTTTTTATTATCCAATCACTTACCAATATTCATAATGCATTGCTTGTAAAAAAAATGCAGTTTAATAAAATTTTTTGGGTTAATACCAGTGCAGTAGTTATCGCAGGTATAACAGCCATTATTTTAGCCATTAATAATTATGGAGTTTGGGCATTAATTTATCAGCAAATTATTGCTGCTTCCATTACATTAATCGTATTATGGATTATTGCAGGTTACAAACCTTCTTTTGAGTTTTCAACCCATATTTTAAAAAAACATTTGGCTTATGGTGCACCTTTATTGGGCACACAAAGCATAAATTACTGGGCTCGCAATGCCGATAATTTATTAATTGGCAAATTTTTAGGCACAGCAGCCCTAGGTTTATATGCCAGAAGCTACGCAATAATGATGTTGCCGATTGCCAATATTTCAAGGGTAATATCGAGTGTTATGTTCCCCTCATTTTCGCAAATTCAAGACGATACCGAAAGAATTAAAACCATCTATTTAAAAATGGCAAGGGTTATTGCCTTTGTTACGTTTCCTATGATGGGCATTCTGTTTTTAGCAGCAGAGCCGCTAACACTGCTAGTTTTTGGAGCTAAATGGAGTGCTATCATACCGCTATTAAAAATATTTTCAATTATAGGAGCATTGCAATCCATTGGCACACTCAATGGAAATATATTTTTATCGCAAGGTAAAACCAAGTTACAGTTTAAAGTTAATATAATTACAGGGGCGATAACAGCAGCCTCTTTTGCCATTGCTGTTCAGTATAATATCGAAATAGTAGCTCAAGTATATTTAGCAGTTACCTTATTAATTATACTGCCCGTTTGGCACATTATGGGTAAACTAATTTCGCTTAGTTTAAAAGAAATACTAAAAAATATTATGCCTC
>CAZGDC010000250.1:0-3132 GCA_964524405.1 uncultured Roseivirgaceae bacterium | reverse complement strand
GTTGTTAATAGAGTTTACCATTTTTGAGTTGTTGTTAATGCTAATGTACGCAGGTAACTCCATAGGGTTAGAATTATTTTACCAACGGATTAAATCCTGTATTTAGGGTAATTTAGTAGGAGCTAAAAGAATATTAAAATAATAGTTTAACGCTTACGCATTCTTTTCATTTGAGCCACATTTCTATCTGGATGATCGTTCATATGCATATTATAGGCGTTCATCTTTTTTTGACCGGCACTCATACTTGAACAACTTGAAAGAATAAAGAGTAATAAAATGGCTGCAAGAATAGTTTTCATAAATAAGAATTTAATAAATGTAGCGCCAACTAAACAGTACAAATAGATCGAGTATCATATATTTTCAGTATCCGTATTTATGCGTAATAAAGTACGGTTTTTAACACTAGACATCGCCTAGCTATTGATTAGGGGCCAATACATGTATCTTTATGCTCACACGCATTAAAGAAAATGAATAGTCTAGAGAATATAATTAGTATTGACCCTAAAGCTAAATTAAAGTCGTTCAAAAAAGGAGATATACTTCAATATGCTGGACACTCTAAAGCTTCCGCTTTTTATGTTAAAAAAGGACTTCTAAGAAGTTATATTATTGACAATAAAGGGAAAGAACACATTTTTATGTTTGCTCCTGAAAACTGGATAATTGCAGACTTAGAAGCATTAGAGTTTCATGAACCTGTTCAACTTTTTATTGATTGCCTTGAAGATTCAGAAGTTATTATTTTTGATAAAGATTGTTTATTTAAAGCTGAATTACCTAAAGAAAAGATAGCAGAAAACACACAGCTTTTATACAGACGACTTGCGAAGTTACAGCGTAGAGTTTTGATGCTAATGGGGTCGCCAGCAATAGAACGCTATGCTTACTTTTTAAATTCCTACCCCGAATTACCTAATCGTCTTCCTCAACGCATGATAGCCACTTATTTAGGCATTACACCGCAAGCCCTTAGCACTATAAGAGGAAAAATAGCACGATCAAAATAGCCGCCTTTGATTTCTTCATCTAGATGAATGCATCGTAGATTTTAGTTGTTGAACTTTGGCATAGTTAAAAAAATAGCAACTATGAGCAACTAAATTAATGAAAATAAAATTTTCAAATAAGGCAAAATTACCTACCCAATATGGCGATTTCAACATTGTATCTTTCAAACAAGAAGGAGATACTCATGAGCATTGCCTTCTATTTAAAGGCAACTTAACGGCAGAAGAAGATGTGTTAACAAGGGTTCATTCTGAATGCTTAACAGGAGATGTTTTTAGCTCAAAAAAGTGTGATTGTGGCGAACAACTTGATAAAAGTATGCGTGCTATTGCTGAAAAAGGAACAGGCATTATTGTTTATTTAAGGCAGGAAGGTAGAGGTATTGGTTTGTTTAATAAAATTAATGCCTATGCCCTACAAGACCAAGGAGAAGATACTATTCAAGCAAATCATTCATTAGGTTTTGATACAGATTTAAGAGATTTTACGATTGCGGTTAAAGCACTTCAATACCTAAAAATAAAATCAATAGAATTACTTTCTAATAATCCTGAAAAAATAGCCATTTGGGAAAACTCAGAAATTAATGTTACTAAGAGAATCCCTTTGATTATAGAAACTAACGAACATAATTTAGATTACCTATCTGTTAAAAAAGAAAAACTGAATCACCTGTTGTAATTATTTCTTCATCTAGGTGAATGCATAGTAAAAATTAAGTCTTGACCTTTGAATCTAGACTTCAAACCTATGAACAAAGAATATTCGAATGGTGAAATAACCATAAAATGGCAACCAAAAATTTGCCGACATGCAGCAGTATGTGTTAATACTTTGCCAAAGGTCTATAATCCTAATGCTAACCCTTGGATTACGATAGAAAATGCTACTACTGAAGAGTTGAAAAACCAAATTAACAAATGGCCTTCGGGAGCATTATCTTTTGATGAAAATAGTGAAAAATGAATCGAATTAATTTCATAAAAAACTTTCATTCACAACTATTTGGATTCTTGTTTTATCAAAAATAGGGTTCTCTAAAACTAACAATATGAGTAAATCGCCAATAAAAAACATTAAACCCTTAGTTCTTCCTTGGGAAACACAAGACCCATTCATTTTCTGTTCTTATCATTATGATAATTTCCCTGGCGGAAATGAAAGTATGGAGCCGATTGCTTCATTAGATGGGCGAAATTTAGGACAAGATTTTGCCTCAAAAGATGGCTGGAATATGTATCACGGAGCCAATGTTCCGGGGTTTCCTGCACATCCGCATTGTGGGTTCGAAACGGTAAGTGTTGTTACCAAAGGAATGGTTGACCATTCTGACTCTCTCGGAGGGAAAGGACGTTTTGGAAACGGAGATGTACAGTGGCTTACATCAGGCAAAGGTGTGCAGCACGCTGAAATGTTTCCGTTACTAAACGAAGATAAAAATCCATTTGAGATTTTTCAAGTATGGTTAAACTTGCCAAAAAAGAGTAAAAAGGTAAACCCTTATTACAAAATGCTATGGAGTGAGGACATTCCTAAAATTAAATCTGTGGATGAAAATGGAAACACAACCGAAGTTGATTTAATAGCGGGCAATTTAAACGGAAAAAATTCACTTAAACCAAACCCCGATTCTTGGGCTGCAGATCCTAAAAATAATGTTCAAATTTTGACTATTAAATTAGATCCAAATGCAGCATATTCTATTAAAGGAATAGATGAGGATGTTACACGAACACTTTACTTTTATAAAGGAAAAAGCCTCAACCTTAATGATAGCGAGATCAAAGGAAAACAATTAATACATCTAAATTCAACAGAAGATATTCATATCAAAAATTCATCTGAGACATCGTATTTATTTTTCTTACAAGGCAAACCAATAAACGAACCCTTGGTGCAACACGGTCCTTTTGTGGCAAATTCGCAAGAAGAAATACAAGCCGTAATGCAAGAGTATAGAAAAACACAATTTGGTGGTTGGCCTTATGATACCAATGAGCCAGTACACGATAAAAATATAGGTCGTTTTGCGAAATTTGTAAATGGCGAAGAAGTAATAAAATAGTACATAGAATCCATATCATCACTATTTAAAATAAGCAAAAAGGACTTTAA
>CAZGDC010000249.1:0-3134 GCA_964524405.1 uncultured Roseivirgaceae bacterium | reverse complement strand
CCATTAGGAAAACGACCCGAAGCAAAATTATCCAACTCCGTACCATCAGCGTTATAACGAATAATGGTGCCATTGTCAGCACCGTTGCTTCTGCCTACATATATAGTTTCATCTGTGGGGTCAACACCAATGCCATAAAAATTATCTCCGCTTATTAAAGCTTCTTGTGGTGCAAAAGTTGCTGAATTTTCTATCTTATAAATTTCGGCTGGCACTCCCCAAGGAGCGCATAAATAATACAGATCTTCCCCTTCACCATCGGCAATAATAGATTTAGCACCACTGGCAATTTCAAATGTATTTAATACCTGTTTATTAATTACATCAATTTTAGTTAGCCTACTGCCCATAAAATTACTACTAAGCACCCAAAGCCTGCCATTTCCATCTTCGGCAAATTGTTTAGGGGCATTGGCAACTTCGTACCCTCCTGTAATTTCATCGTTGGCTGAACTAATAACGTGCACTGCATTACTGCCCGAAGCTGCTGCATACACATTATCTCCAATGGTTATCATTCCTTCTATTCCATTAGCGGTTTCTAGGCTTTTTGATACGCTAAAATTAACCAAATCAATAACCGCTATATACGAATCGGGCAATTGAAAGTTTGCATCAAAAGGCCCCCAGTTGCTTACATAGCCTTTTCCGTTGGCTACCGTCATATACCTTGGCGTATTTAACCCTGTGTTAATGGTTGCCACATGTTTAAAGGTTTCTGCCTCCACTACTACAATTTTATTGCCCACTTGATCTATGATATAAGCATTTTTTTCGTGGAAATAAATAGATTGAAACACCCCTGTTGCTGTTTCTTCATTTGCTTTTTTATAAATATCTTGAGTGGCTTCGTTAGTGGTAGGGTTAAAGAACCCAATAGTGCCATCTTCATCTGAAAAATTGCCTTCATTTATCACAATAACGCCAACGGCAAATTCTCCTCTTGGCACTTCTTCGTCTTTTTTACATGCACTTGCAATTACTAATAAGGCAATTGCATACAGGTACGATAATCTAAAATTTTTCATCTTTTCTTTTTTTGTTAAAATGTACATTTGCGCCTACCAAAAAGTTAATACCTGGCATGGCGCGGTTTATAATTGATTGATAATTTGTATTTGTAGTATTATTTACCTCCATAAAAGTTCTAATTCGCCACTCTTGAAAGTAAAATTTATAGGATGTTTGCAAGTTTAATAACCCATAACCAGGCACTTGGGTTTCATTATCGGCTGTAATAAATCGTTTGCTAGTAATTACCAAATTGGCTTGCAGCTGCCATTGCCCAACCTCTACCTGCCCCGTTATATTGCCATTATGAAACGGCACATAAGGAAGCTGTTTGCCTACCGATCTATCGTATTTATCTAACGCTTCTTGATTAGTTGATTTGGTATAAGCATAATTTAGCCAGCCTTTTACATGCAGCTTTCCAAATTGTTTTTCAATGCCAGATTCAAATTCAACGCCAAACCCTTTCACTTTTCTAATATTTCCTGGGCTCCAAAAGGCTCCATTTGGCATCCATAAGATCCAATCATCAACCCATAATTGGTAGGTTGTGCCTTTTATCCAATAAGGTGTATCGCCTTTATTTTTAAGTTTTACTCCTATTTCTGCATTAACTGATTCTTCAGGTTTTATGTTAATATTACCACCTGGCACCCAAAACCGATCGTTTAACGTAGGCACTCGGTAACCTCTAGCCAATTGCCCAACCACATTTAATTGCCAATGTGTTGAGTTTAACGCCTGAAAATCGAGCCCCAACGCAGGGGTAAACGGAATTTTATAGCCCGTAACATAAGCCTGCCTAAGATTAAGGCTCATGTTTAAACGATGTAAAACGTTCCATCTAATGGAAGCAAACAGATTAGCTCTTGTTTCACTAGCCAATCCGTTATTATAAAAAGGTGTATTTACTTCTACTAATGTGGTGTTTGCGCCTAATTCTGCTACTATATTTTTAGCAATATCGTACTCAATAGTAGCGTTAAATTTATGCTGGGTGCTAAAGGTGGTAGATCTGTTATAGTTTATTTTATCGTAAAGAAACCCATACTGTAGGGTAGCAACTGCATTTTCAAAAAAATGATTATAGGCGAAGGAAGACCAAATATTTTTGTCTTTTTGATTATTGATTGCCGAACTACCAATAGACGACTGAATATTTCTATTGGCATGAGTAGCCTGCACATTAAAATCGAATGAATTTCTCTTATTTAAAATCAATTTAGCATCCATTTTTACACCTGAAATGGAAAAATTGGCGTTTTCTTGAGTACCCAAGGGTTTTCCATTGCTTGATTTATACGGAAAATTATTGTTTGATTTCTTAAAAAACCCTCCTATTTTAAGAAAGCCTCTTTCCCCTCCATTAGAAATTTGTAACGAACTGTTTGAAGTACCAAATGAACCTATTGATTGGTTGGCCAAAACAGAAAAACCTTTGGTTGCTCCTCTTGATGTTAAATCAACCGTTCCTCCAATAGCCCCTGTACCAAATCGGGCAGAAGCCGAGCCGTGAACCAAACTAATTTCATCTATAAAATCAATAGATATTAACGATAAATCTGCTTGCCCCAACGAAGGATAGCCTATTTGCATGCCGTTCCATAAAATGGTGGTATGTGCTGCGCCTGTTCCTCTAAAAGCAATACTGGCTAGCATACCAGGCCCATACTGTTTAATAAAAACCGTAGATTGTGTACTTAGTATTTGTGATAAACTTGTATGTTTAGCATGTGCTAATACCGTACTATCTATGGTGTTTATATTTGCTCCTACCCCAAATTTATGGATGCGACTCGCTAAAATTTCAACCGCCTCTAACTCATTAGTTGCACTAATAGGCTGGTTTTTATTCTCTTGTGCAAAAGACACAGAACTCCCTGATACACAAAAGAGTATCCATATTACTATAAGGCGATATAATTTATTATTTAACCTGTCCATTACCTTTCCTCCGAAAGTATTAAGTACATTATTTTTTTGGCAGGTCTCCTGGCTTACTCAGTTTTTACAAACCTTCCCATTCTTTACCAAATTATAAGGCGTAGAACAGTGGTTGTGGGTGTAAAAATACGTGCCCCAATACATTGGGGCTGAGTTCACAGTTGCGGGGACAGCTTTCG